>CAMWWH010000008.1 GCA_947177975.1 uncultured Clostridia bacterium
CTTCGGTGTAAGCGCAAGACGGTACTTTGTATGCGCCTCAACACGACCGGCTGAGAACTCGTCGCCCACTATTGAACGCGAAATTATAAAAACGCCAAAAATTTGCCTTTCTTCTGGCTTATTTTTCAATTTTTGAGTTGTTAATACACAAAGTTTATTATTTTGGACTTCCTTAAACACTTTAGGCTTGCCCTTATTTATGCCTTTAACAACCATACCAGCTTCATAACACCAAGCATTAAAAAGATTGCTTTCATAACAAACAGAGGAATTATCCTCGTCGTATTTCGCCTGCAACTCTTCACGCGTAATCTGCCCGTCAAGATACATTTTACAATAACTTTCAGTACCGCACCAAGTACTATCTTTTGTCTGAATATTTTTTCTTATATTATCATCGGAACAAATATTGCAGAACCCCATCAAGCACTCGTTAGAACCGCCGTCGCAAAATGTACATTTTAATGCAACATTACTGCGCGGATTTGCGCGCCACTTAGATTTAATCTTTGCCTCTTCAATTTGAACGGCACGCTTTTCGCGTTCCACTTCACGCTGCACACGTTCGTTTTCTACTTTATTAGCAAGCACACTTAATTCTTGCTCTACTTGACTTTTAAAAATGTCGTCTACGGCAATTAAATATTTTTCAAAACACGTAGGATAAACAAACTGCTTCTCACCTACTGCAAATTCTACGGCAATACGAGCATTTTCGCCAGCTTGATCAATAGTGATTATTTCGCCTTCGCCCCAAATTTTATGTTTTACAATTTGTCCAATAATGTTCATCTTTTTAGTCTTTTACCGTAACTTTTCTTCCGTCTTTGACTATCTTGCCTTCGCAAAGTTTTTTAACGCAGTACGGAAGCAATTCGTGCTCCTTTTCCAAAATCCGCGATTGCAGGCTTTCGGGAGTGTCGCCGTCCTCAACCTCTACCGCCGTCTGCGCTATGATTGCGCCGCCGTCCGGCACTTCGTTCACGAAGTGCACGGAACAGCCCGATACCTTTGCGCCGTATTCAAGCACGGCTTTATGTACGTTAAGACCGTACATACCCGCACCGCAGAACGCGGGAATAAGCGACGGGTGAATATTGATAATTCTGTCCTCGAAGGTTTTTATAAAGCTTTCGGGAATGATTTTAAGCCAGCCCGCAAGCACTATATAGTCCACGCGGTTCATATTCAAAAGATAGGTAAGCTCGGCGTACAGCTTTTCCAAATCGGGGTAGTCCTTCTTGGCAAACACCGCGGTCTTTATGCCGTGCTTTTTGGCTCTGTCGATTGCGCCTATACCGTCCTTCGACGCGATAAGGTACGCGATTTCGCAGAATTTTTCCTTTTCGTTCGCGTCGATTACAGACTGAAAGTCCGTGCCGCCACCGCTTGCAAATACCGCTATGCGCTTCAAAGTAAAGTTACCCCGCTACCCTTGACCGTTTTGCCGATAACCACACAGCTTTCGCCCGTGCTTTCAAGCTGGGCTATGGTAGCCGCAACGTCCTTTTCGTCGACGCATACTACCATACCTATGCCCATATTGAAGGTGTTGTAAATCTGCTTGTCGGTAATGCCCGCCTTCTCCTGCATTACCTTGAAAAGCGCGGGAACTTCATACGATTTCGTATTTATTTCGCAACCGATACCCTCGGGGAAAATGCGGGGAATATTTTCGATAAAGCCGCCGCCCGTGATATGCGCGATACCCTTTACGTTTACCTTTTCAATAAGCGCAAGAATTGACTTGACGTAAATTTTAGTGGGCGTCAACAGGACGTCGATAATTTTGCCGCCCAGTCTTTCGTCGTATTTTTCAAGCTCTTTCTTGTCCTCGCCCCACAGTTTTCTAACCAAAGAATAACCGTTGGAGTGAACGCCGCTCGACTTGATGCCGATAAGCACGTCGCCCGCCTTTATGTCCTTGCCGTTGATGACCTTTTTCTTATCGACTACGCCTACCGCAAAGCCCGCAATGTCGTACTCGCCCGCGGAATAGAAACCGGGCATTTCGGCAGTCTCGCCGCCGATTAACGCACAGCCGCTCTGACGGCAGCCCTCGGCAACGCCCGAAACGACGGTTGCTACAACCTCGGGAGAGAGCGCGCCCGTTGCGAAATAGTCGAGAAAGAATAGCGGCTTTGCGCCCTGACAAACTATGTCGTTTACGCACATAGCAACCGCGTCGATACCTATCGTATCGTGCTTGTCGGCGATAAACGCGTATTTGAGCTTGGTGCCCACGCCGTCCGTACCCGCAACCAAAACGGGCTCTTCCATACCCTTAGGCATAGAGAAGAAACCGCCGAACGAGCCTATATCCCCGAGTACGCCTTCGGTGTATGTCAACTTGACGTGCTCGCGCATAAGTTTAACCGCCTGATAGCCGCGCTCTACGTCAACGCCGCTGTCCTTGTAAGAAATCGCCATTGAAAATTACCTCTGTAAAATTTTATTCTAAATTGAGTTTGTCCGCGTCGCCCGATACGGGGTACGGATATTCGCCGTTGAAACAGCCCAGACAGAACTGCCTCTTGGAGCCGCTACAACTTTTAACCAAATCTTCGATAGAAAGATATCTGACGCTGTCCGCGCCCAAGCTTTCGCAAATCTGCTGTTCGTTCCTGTACGCGCCGATAAGCTGCGAATAGGTCTGTATGTCTATGCCGAGGTGACACGGGTGCTTTATTATCGGCGAGCATATGCGGATATGCACTTCGCTCGCCCCTGCGTTCCTCAGCATTTTTATTATCTTGCGCATAGTCGTACCGCGTACTATGCTGTCGTCAATCAGGATTATACGCTTGCCCGCAACGTTTGCGCGCAGTGCGTTCATCTTGACGGATAAGCTGTTTTCACGCTGTTTCTGGTCGGGCTGAATAAAGGTTCTGCCGACGTATCTGTTTTTTGCCAGAGCCTCGACGAACGGTATTCCGCTCTCCTCGGCATAGCCCCGCGCCGCAACGTTGGCGGAATCGGGAACGCCCGCAACCATATCCGCGTCGACACCGTAATTTCTTGCAAGCAGTCTGCCCGCCTCCATTCTCGCGTCGTACACGCTGCAACCGTCCAACACGCTGTCGTGCCGCGCAAAGTACACGTATTCGAAAATGCACATCGCGCTCTTTTCGGGCACGCAGTCCATTTTATAAGAATGTAGTCCGTTACTGTCTATAACTACTATTTCGCCCGGCTCTACGTCGCGCAGGAAGTTCGCCGACACAGCGTCGAGAGCACACGTTTCGCTTGCCACAACGTAGTCGTCAACTATCGTGCCTATGCACAAGGGGCGGATACCGTACGGGTCACGCACTGCGATAAGCTTGTTGGGAGTCATTATAACCAGCGCGTACGAGCCCTTGTATTTGGGGCAGGCACGCTTGACGCCCGTCAGTAAATCTCCGTCCGACAGGCTGTTTATCATTACCGCCATTACCTCGGAATCGATAGTCGTCTGAAAGACCGCGTTTGCCGCTATCATTTCGTCGCGAAGTTGCTTTGTGTTCGTCAGATTTCCGTTGTGCGCAAGCGCCATCTTGCCGCACTTGCCCGTAAACACTACGGGCTGCGCGTTCAAAAGCTGGCTCGCGCCCGTCGTGGAATAGCGCACGTGTCCGATTGCAATATCGCCCTCGGGAAGTTTGTCAAGCTCGTCGCCCGAAAAGACTTCGGGAACAAGCCCCATACCCTTGTGGTAGGAAATTTTATCCGCAAAGGAAACGGCTATGCCCGCACTCTCCTGTCCGCGGTGCTGTAAGGCGTACAGTCCGTAATAGACCGTATGCGCAACGTTGCGGTTTTCCTGCGAGTATACTCCGAATACCCCGCATTCCTCGTGTATTTCGTCAGAATAGTCTTCTTCCATATTTTATTCTTTACCCGTCCAGCAGTAAGTGCACAGCTTGCAGGGCTCTAAGCCGATTGCTTCGATAAGTCCCTCTATCGACTGGAATTCCAAGCTTTCGAACTGGAATTTATCGCATATCGCCTTGCGCATTGCCTTGCCGCGCTCTGTGTTGCCGTCGCTGTATTCCTCGATATGCTTAACGCCCTCGTCACCCTCTAACTCCGCCATAGTGCGGCGGGTAATCAAATCCATATCGCTCGTCGAACGCGAGAAATTCAGGTATTTGCAGCCGTACATTATGGGCGGGCAGGCAGAGCGCATATGCACCGCCTTCGCGCCGTGCGAATACAGGAAGTCGACCGTCTCTTTAAGCTGCGTGCCGCGTACTATACTGTCGTCTACAAGCAGTAATCTCTTCCCCTCGATAAATTCGTGTACGGGAATGAGTTTCATTTTCGCAACCTTGTTGCGCTCCGTCTGATTGACGGGCATAAAACTTCTCGACCAGGTCGGAGTGTACTTTATATAGGGGCGCGCGAACGGCACCTTGCACGCGTTAGCATAGCCTATCGCGTGGGGCGTGCCCGAATCGGGAACGCCGCCGACGTAGTCGATTTCGTGTATATCGTGCGTCTTTGCGTCGTTCTTTGCGAAAATTTCGCCGTTCTTGCAACGCATCATTTCGACGTTTACGCCCTCGTAGGTCGACGTGGGATAGCCGTAATACGACCAAAGGAACGCGCATATGCGCATCT
The DNA here is from genome assembly GCA_947177975.1 of uncultured Clostridia bacterium. GTDB lineage: Bacteria > Bacillota > Clostridia > Christensenellales > Borkfalkiaceae > Coproplasma. The sequence goes on from CAMWWH010000008.1 coordinate 4,603, forward strand.
CTTTGCCCGCGGGAGCAAGCTGCGTTACGCCGTCCGCGGAAATTTCCACGATTTCGGCGGGTCCGAGTTCGCGCTCGTCGGTATAGCCGAGCTTTTTATACGCGAAGCTTTCGAACGACGCGCAATAGCCGTCTTCGCACTTGCCGATATGTATGGGCAGTCTGCCGACCTTATCCCTTGCGGCAATCAGCGTGCCTTTATCGGTAAGAAGAAGTATCGAAGCCGTGCCGTCTATCTGGTCCTGAGCGTAGCGTATACCCTCCACGTAGCTGTCCTGTGAATTGATAAGAGCCGCGACAAGCTCGTTGGTGTTGACCTTACTGCCCGTCATAGCGTCGAAATAGCCGCCGTTTTTAAGCACCTCTTTAATCAGCGCTTCGGTATTGTTTATAACGCCTATCGTACAGATTGCATACGTGCCGACCTTGGAAACCATCAAAAGTGGCTGAGGGTCGGTATCGCTTATACAGCCGATAGCCGCGTTGCCCTTCATTTCGTTTACAACCTTTTCGAACTTGGTTCTGAAAGGCGCGTTTTCTATGTTGTGGATTTCGCGCTGTAAACCCATGGCTTTATCGTACGCCGCCATACCTCCGCGCTTGGTGCCGAGGTGTGAATGATAGTCGGTGCCGATAAATACGTCGAATACGGCGCTCGTCTTTTTTACAGAGCCGAAAAAGCCGCCCATATTTTACTCTCCCGTAAGACGCTTGAATACTTCCTGATATGCGTCCTCTACGCCTCCGAGGTCGCGGCGGAATCTGTCCTTATCCAAGCTGACGTGCTTGGTCGTATCCCAGGTGCCCGCTTCCCAGAAACGGCAGGTGTCGGGCGAAATTTCGTCGGCAAGCACAATCTGTCCTTTAAATCTGCCGAACTCCAACTTGAAGTCGACCAAATCGATATTGAGGTGCTTGAAGAATTCTTTCATAGCGTCGTTTACCGCGAACGCCATTTTGGTTATCGTATCGATCTCTTCCTTGGTTGCAAGACCCAGCGCAAGCGCGTGATAGGTGTTGAGCAAGGGGTCGCCCAAATCGTCGTTCTTATAAGAAAATTCTATGGTGGGGTTTAAAAGAGCCGTGCCCTCGGCAACGCCGTACTTCTTGGAAAAGCTGCCTGCGGCAACGTTTCTTATGATTACTTCCAAAGGCACAATCTGCACCTTTTTAACAACCGTGTTGCGGTCGTCTATCTGCTCGACGAAGTGCGTGGGTATGCCCTTCTTTTCGAGCATCTGCATCATCATGTTGCTCATCTTGTTGTTGATTACGCCCTTGCCCGCAATCGTGCCCTTCTTCAAGCCGTTAAATGCGGTTGCGTCGTCCTTGTACGATACGATTACGTAGTCGGGATTTTCGGTCGCAAAGACCTTTTTAGCCTTGCCTTCGTAAAGCTGCTCTTTCTTTTCCATATTTGTGAAAACTCCTTAATAAAAAAGATTTTTTATTTTTTAATTATAAATACCCGCAATATATGCGGGTAGATTGTTCGTCAAAATTCCGCCGCCTCTTTTTGTACGGCAGCGTCGTCTGCATTGATTTTATCTTTCATTTTCTGCTTGTATTCTTTAAGCTTCTCGGCAATCTCGGGGTACTTTATTCCCAAAATCTGCGCCGCTAAAATGCCCGCGTTCTCCCCGCCGTTTACTCCGACGGTCGCTACGGGTATGCCAGACGGCATCTGCACTATCGACAAAAGACTGTCAAGCCCGCCCATCATATCCGTCTTTATGGGCAATCCGATTACGGGCAAAGTCGTGTAAGCCGCGATAACTCCGCCGAGGTGCGCAGCTTTCCCCGCCGCGCAGATTATGACCTCTATACCGTTTTTCGCCGCGCATCTCGCAAAGTCGTGCGCCTCGTCGGGCGTTCTGTGTGCGGAAATTACGCGCACTTCAACCTCTACGCCGAAGTCCTTTAACGCCGTTACCGCCGCCTTAACTACTCCAAGGTCTGACTTGGAACCCATAATCACAGCCGCTTTTGCCATAATAATCTCCCGTATGAACTTTTACTTTTGCGGCATACTTTAAGTATGCTTATGCTCTATATCGTTTTCGGCACGTATCTCATCGCCGTTAACGTTTACTCGGTTATGTTACTGCTGTCTATCCGCAACGAAGCCCTTATGGACGAGGATAAACTCAACTCGGGCGACGGAAAACTGCTGCTTTCCGCAATACTCGGCGGCGCGATAGGCATTTACGTAACTATGTTCATCACCAAATTCAAACTGAAAAATATGCTTTTGATGATTTTGTTGCCCGTAATTGCCGTTATCAACGTCTGGTTCTGCGTTGCTGCGTTCCGTTCGGGCTTGACTTACGTTGCCGTTTGACACAACATTTATAAAATTCAGTGTTATTATAACACAACATATTGCGAAAGGTAAATTGTTTTGAATAATTTTTTTAAAATTATCGACAAAAATTTTTACCGCCGTGCTTTTATCGCACGGCGGTTACTTTTTTATTATCGATTATTCGGCTTACTTATCGTTTTTCGAAGCAAGCAAATCCCTTATTTGGGTAAGGAGTTCCTCTGTCGTGAGCGCGGGAGGCGCTGCGTTTGCCGCTGCCGCCGCCTCTTCCTCGGCTTTCTTAGCTTCGATTTCGGCTTTTACAATTTCGAGAGCTTCCTTCTTGGAAATGCCTCTTTCCTTTGCAACGGTCTTTGCTCTGTTATTGATTTCCTTCTTGTCCGCGTCGTGGAATTCTTCGCGCATTTTCTGGATATTCATCATCGTCTTGACGATAATAAAGAGCACCAGAGCGATAAGCAGGAAGTCGATAATCGCCATTATGAACGCGCCCCAGTCTATGTAGATTGAATTTGTAAAGTCAACCGCCTGAATGAGTTTTCCGGTTTCCTCGCCCTTCTCGCTAATCTCGGGAACGCTCGTCATAACCTTCTTTAAGAACGTATAGAGACCCACTTCCTTGCCGCCGGTTGCAAGCATAACTATCCAGTCGATAAACGGCTTGATAATTTTGTTGGTTAAAGCGGTGACAATCGCACTGAACGCGCCGCCGATTATTACGCCGACAGCCATATCGACTATGTTACCGCGGGTAATAAAGTCCTTGAATTCCTTGAAGAATCCCGATTTCTTTTTCATTTTTATGTTCTCCTTAAAAATTTATTTTCCTAATGAATTGAGTTCCGCCGCAAGCGCCTTTATCTGCGCCTCGCTTTCAGCGTTCAACGCAGCGCGGATTTTGACTTCCGTCTGCGCAAAAGTTAAATTCTTGCACTTTTCAAATCTTGCGCGCATCTGCTTCGCACACACGGGCGCCCAAGTTCCGTTCTCGACGAAGGCAACCGTATGGTTTTGGTAGTTGCGCTCGACAAGCCTGTCGATAAACTCCCTCGCCGCGGGAAAGATTTCCGCGTTGTAGGTCGTCGTCGCTATTACAAGCTTTGAATATCTGAAAGCCTGAGCAACGCACTCCGCCCAGTCGTCGCGGGCAAGGTCGACAACCTTGACCTGCTCTCCCTTACTTTCAAGCTCTTCGGCAAGCAGTAAAGCCGCCTTTTTAGTGTGCCCGTAGACCGACGTATAAGCAATTAAAGTGCCGTCCGTTTCGGGCTCGTAACCGCTCCACTTGACGTACGACTGCACCGCGCTCGCCAACGCATCGCCCGAGAGCACGGGACCGTGCAAAGGCGCGACGGTGGTTAAAGGATACGCTGAAAGCTTCGAAAGCACCCCTTTTACCTGCGCTCCGTATTTGCCGACTATACCGATATAGTAGCGGCGAGCCTCGTCCGTCCAGCCGCCGTCGTCGTCCGACGCGCCGAACTTGCCGAACGCGTCAGCGGAAAACAGCAACGAGAGCGTTTTGTCGTAAGTGAACATAACCTCGGGCCAGTGCACCATGGGCGCGAATACGAATTTCAATTCGTGCTTGCCGAGGCTAAGCTCCCCGCCGTCGTTTACAACCATACGGTTGTCCGCAACGTCCTTGCCGAAAAATTCTTCGAGCATTACGAAGGTACTTTTATTGCCTACAACCGTAACTTGCGGATATTTTTTAACGAAAGCCGCAATGCACGCGCTGTGGTCGGGCTCCATATGCTGAACGATTAAGTAATCGGGCTGTGCGCCGCCAAGAGCCTTTTCAACATTTTTAAGCCACTCTTTTTCGAAAGCCGCGTCGACCGTATCGACTACCGCCGTCTTTTTATCCTTTATAACGTAAGAATTGTACGTGACGCCACGGGGCACATTGTACATACCCTCGAACAAATCTATTTGCTTGTCGTCGACGCCGACGTAAATTATATCTTCACTTACAAGCTGCATATGCCGAATTTTATTCTCCCCTGTTTTTAATCTGACGGGCGGGAACTCCCGCAACCACCGCGTAGGGCGGCACGTCTTTCGTGACCACGCTCCCCGCAGCCACCACCGCGCCCTTGCCGATATGCACTCCCTTCAAAATCACCGAGTTGGACGCAATCCAGACGTCGTCCTCTATAACTATCGGTTCGGCGGTGTGCCCCTGTTTTGTAATCGGCGTATCTCTGTCGATGAATACGTGGTTGCTGTCGTTTATCACGACGTTCGGTCCGAGCATTACGTCGTTGCCGAGGCTGACTCCGCTGCGGGCGGTTATGCTCACGTTGCGGTTGAAAATCATATTGTTCCCGAGCTTTACGTTTTCGGGGTAGTTTATCACCAGTCCGCCGTGCAGAAACTGAAAATCAACGCCGCCGGGCATAGTGAATTTATAGAAAATTTTACGCTTCTTCGGTCCTATCCCCGCCGACGGCAAGGAGTTTACTATATCCTGCTCTTTATACCATTTTTCCGAGGCAAGCTTTATTCTCTTGCAGCGCCTGATATAAAAATAAAGACTGATACGCTCGGACAATTTCGGCTTACTTCTTTTTTTGCCGATTATTCCCGTGCGCTCCCTGAAAGTAATTTTCTCCATAACGCTATTTTAGCATAGCAATCCGATATTGGCAAATAATTTTATCTTATATTTCCGTTTCCGCTCACAACATATTTATAGGTCGTAAGTTCTTTGAGCCCCATAGGTCCGCGCGCGTGCAGCTTCTGCGTGGATATGCCCATTTCGCACCCCAGCCCGAACTCGCCGCCGTCGGTAAAGCGCGTAGACGCGTTGACGTACACCGCCGCACTGTCCACCGCCGCTATAAATTTTTGAGCCGCCGCATCATCTTCCGTAACAATGCAGTCGCTGTGACCCGTGGAATGTTCGGCAATATGCGCGATTGCTCCGTTTACTCCGTCAACCACGGCAACCGCCATTTTGTAGTCTAAAAATTCGGTATCGAAAGAGCTTTCGTCCGCAGGTTGTCCGCCTATTATGCCGTAAGCAACGGGGTCGGCAAAAAACTGAACTTTGCCCGAAAGCTTTTCCGCTAAAAGCGGAAGAAATCCGTCCGCAACCGCTTTGTCGACAAGGCAGACCTCCATTGCATTGCACACCGAGGGGCGCGAACACTTCGCGTTTTCGATTATTTTCAAAGCTTTTTCAAGGTCGGCTTTTCCGTCCACGTAGACGTGGCAAATGCCCGTACCCGTCTCTATGCAGGGCACGGTCGCGTTTTCTACGCAAGCGCGGATAAGACCCGCGCCGCCCCGGGGAATAAGCAAATCTATATACCCCTTCGCACGCATAAGCTCGTTTGCGCTCTCGCGCGAGATATCCTCGACAAACCCTATCACCGAGCCGTCTATACCGCACTTTTCAAGCCCCGCGCGCATAGCCGCAACTATCGCGGCGGCGGAACGGTGCGCCTCCTTACCCGTGCGCAGAACGCAGACGTTGCCGCTCTTGAAGGCAAGCGCGGCGGCGTCGGACGTGACGTTCGGGCGGCTTTCGTAAATGATTGCAACCACTCCCAGTGGAACGGATATTTTGGTTATTTTAAGACCGTCGGGGCGAATCTTTTCGCTTAAAATTTCGCCTGCGGGGTCGGGCAGAGCGGCTACCTGTCTTACGCCGTCCGCCATCGCTTTTATACGTTCGGGAATGAGCGCGAGCCTGTCTAACATTACTTGGGAAATACTCCCTTGCGCCGCTTTCATATCCTCGGCGTTCGCCTTTAAAATTTCGTCGGTATGCGCAACAATCTGTTCGGCAATCGACAAAAGAGCCGCGTTTTTGCGCTCTGCGGTCAATCCCGCCATATAAGTTTTCGTCGACTTTGCCGCAATTAAAATCTGCTTGGTTGTCATACTTTTTTACCCTTGAAATACGTACCGACGGACTTGCCGTTTAAAATATCGTATAAAAGCTCGGGGGTCGAGCCGTTGGCTATCGCCATATCGCAGCCCGCGTTAATGCACAGCTTCGCCGCCTGTATCTTCGTAGCCATACCACCCGTACCCACTCCGCTTACAGAGCCGCCCGCAAGTTTTTCAAGCTCGGGCGTGATATCTTCGACTACCGAAATGAGCTTTGCGTTTTTGTCGATATGCGGGTCGGCGGAATACAGACCGTCGATATCTGAAAGCAACACCAATAGGTCGGCGTTGATATTCACCGCCGTCAGCGCGGACAGCATGTCGTTGTCGCCTACGGAAATTTCCGCGGTGGCAACCGTGTCGTTTTCGTTGATAACGGGCAACACTCCGAAATCGAGAAGTCGGCGCATAGTATTGCCGAAGTTTTCGCGGCGGTCGGGGCTTTCGAAGTCCTCCGCAGTGATTAACACCTGCGCCACCGTGTGGTGGTACTGCGAAAAGGCTTTATCGTAAAAGCACATAAGCTCGCACTGTCCCACCGCTGCCGCCGCCTGCTTTGCGGGAATATCCGCGGGGCGCTCCTTTAAGCCGAGCTTGCTTTTGCCGAGCGCGATTGCTCCCGACGAAACTATTATGACCTCGTGTCCCGCGTTTTTTATATCTGCGATAACTTTACACAGATTTTCGAACATATGCACGTTTAAGTTGCCGTTCAGATAAGTCAGCGTGGACGTGCCTATTTTTATTACTATACGCATAATTACCTCTTCTGCATTATTATAAACAACTTTGCATAATTAGTCAAGCGGCGAGCCGCGAAACGTAAAACGCCGCGCGGCGAAATTTTTCGCCGCGCGGCTTGGTTGAATTTTACTTTATTCGAGCTCGAACGCGCCCGTGTAGAGCTGATAGTACTTGCCTTTCTGCTCTATGAGCTGGTCGTGACTGCCGCGCTCGATAATCTCGCCCTGCTCCAAAACCATTATCGCGTGGCTGTTTCTTACTGTCGACAGTCTGTGTGCGATTACGAAAACCGTTCTGCCCTCCATAAGTTTATCCATACCCTGCTCTATAAGCTTTTCGGTACGCGTATCGATTGAACTCGTCGCCTCGTCCAGAATCAATACGGGGCACTCCGATACCATTGCGCGGGCAATCGCCAAGAGCTGTCTCTGTCCCTGCGAGAGGTTGGAACCGTCGCCCTTGATTTCCGTCTGATAGCCTTCGGGCAAGTGAACGATAAAGCTGTCCGCGTTTGCAAGCTTTGCCGCCTTTATACACTCCTCGTCCGTCGCGTCAAGTCTGCCGTAGCGGATATTGTCCATAACCGTACCCGTGAAAAGGTGCGTATCCTGCAAAACTATGCCGAGCGAGCGGCGCAAATCGGCTTTCTTTATATCGCGGATATTTATGCCGTCGTAGGTAATCTCGCCCGACTGTATGTCGTAGAAACGGTTTATAAGGTTGGTAATAGTCGTTTTGCCCGCGCCCGTCGCGCCAACGAACGCTATTTTCTGCCCCGGCTTTGCGTAAAGACTGATATTCTTTAAAATGACCTTTTCTTCGGTATAGCCGAATACGACGTCGTAAAAACGGATATCGCCTTTAAGCGGGATATACTCCGCGCCGCCGTCCTGCAAAGGCTTTTTCCAAGCCCAACCGCCTTCCGCGCTTTCGCCGTAGGTCAGCGTTATGTCGCCGCCCTTATCCTCGGGCTCCGAATCGGTCATTTCGAAAATTCTCTCCGCACCCGCAAGCGCCATTACTATCGCGTTGAACTGTTGAGCTACCTGATTTATAGGCATATTGAACGAACGCGAAAAGCCGAGGAAGGAAACCAAAACGCCCGCAAACACCGCGATACTGCCGCCCTTGACCGTGCCGTAAGCCGATAAAAGCCAGAATTCGTTACCCGTCAAAATTAACGACAAACCGATAATAGCTACCAATATATACTGGAAATAACCTATATTGTTGGTCATAGGACCCATTACGAAAGCGTATCCGTTTGCCTTTCTGCTGGAAACGTTTAACTCGTCGTTCAGCTCCTTAAAGCGTTCCTTTGCCTTCTGTTCGTGGCAGAAAACTTTTATTACCTTCTGACCCTCGGTCATTTCCTCGACGTAGCCGTTCAGCGCGCCGAGAGCCTGCTGCTGACGGATAAAGTTTTTAGCCGATTTCGCGCCTATACCCTTTATCAGCATCAACATAATAAACAGCATTACGAACATAACGATGGTAAGCGTAAAGCTGAATATTATCATCATAGTAATAACTACGACTATCGTTACAACCGACGATACGAGTTGCGGAATCGTCTGCGACAGCAACTGACGCATTGTGTCGACGTCGTTGGTGTAAAGGCTCATCAAATCGCCGTGCGTGTGAGTGTCGAAATATTTTAAAGGCAACGTGTGCATCTTTTCGAACATCTCGTTTCTCAGCTTTTTAAGCGTGCCGTTGGCGATATACATCATAATGCGGTTGTAGGAGAACGCGCACAGCGCACCCGCCATATACACGCAGCCTATTACTATGACGTACTTGACTATCACCGACCAGTCGGCTACTATTACGCCGTCGACGGGTTTAAGCTGAGCTATGATAGGCGCAAGCAGTGCCGAGCCTACCGCGTTCGCCGACGAAGAAATTATTACGGCGATAAACATAAACACAACCGCAATTTTATAGTGCGAGAAGGTGTATTTTAAAAGTCTTTTTAAAGTTTTGGTCGGCGCCTTTGCCTTTTTGCCGCCGCGTATTCCCTGACGAGGTCCGCCCATTGCGTTAGCCATCGACTTCACCTCCCTTCAATTCCTTGCAGTCGGCGTCGTCGCTGCCCTTAATCTGCGATTCATACACCTCTCTGTAAATTTCGTTTGTTGCCATAAGCTCTTTATGAGTGCCGATACCGTTAATTCTGCCGTCGTCCAAAACGATAATTTTATCCGCGTCCTCGACCGAGGCTATGCGCTGTGCGATTATAATTTTGGTCGTTTCGGGCGCGTGCTGTCTTAAAGCCGCCCTTATCTGGGCGTCCGTCTTGGTATCGACTGCCGAAGTGCTGTCGTCGAAGATTATAATTTTCGGTTTTTTGAGCATTGCACGCGCTATGCACAGGCGCTGTTTCTGTCCGCCCGATACGTTTACGCCGCCCTGACCCAAATCGTAGTCGTACTTGCCCGGCAGCCTTTCGATAAACTCCTCGGCGCAAGCCTGCCTTGCCGCGAGCCGCAAGTCCTCGTCCGTAGCGTTTTCGTCGCCCCAGCGGAGGTTTTCGGCAATCGTGCCCGAGAAAAGCACGTTCTTCTGCAACACCATCGCAACACTGTTGCGAAGTGCGTCGAGGTTATAATTTCTGACGTCCACTCCGCCCACTTTTACAGTGCCCTGCGCGCAGTCGTAAAGTCTGGGAATGAGCGACACGAGCGAGGTTTTGCCGCTGCCCGTCGCGCCGATAACGCCCACGGTTTCGCCCGAATTTATGTGCACGGTGATATCTTTGAGCACCGCCACGTCGGCCTTCTGCGAATAAAAGAAATCGACGTCGTCGAAATCGACGGAGCCGTCCGCAACCTCGTATAAGGGTTCGGCGGGTTTGGGAAGAGTCGTATGCTCGTTCAACACCTCGCGGATACGGTCGGCAGAGCCCTTGGACATAGATATGAAATTGAGGCACATTGCCACCATCATTACGCCCATTAAAATCTGCATTGCGTAGGTTATGAGCGCCTGAAGATTAGAGAAGTCTACGCCGCCCCAGCCCTTTATCGCCATATCCGAGCCGACAAGCAGAAGTATAATCATCGTCGCGTACATTACGAACTGTACGGACGGCATTAAAAAGTTGAGTATGCCTTCCGCCTTTACGGAGTAATGATAGACGTCCTGCGTTGCGTCGCGCATTTTTTCCAGCTCGTGCTCTTCGCGCACGTACGATTTCACCACGCGGATTGCCGTTAAATCTTCCTGTACGACAGCGTTTAACTTGTCGTACTTTTTGAACATAGTGCGGAAGTACGGTATTACCTTAAACATACAAATCGCAACTATTACGCCCAAAATCACAGCCGCGCCGATGAAAATAAGCGCCATCGACGGCTCGATTAAAATCGTCATTATTATCGCAGAAACGAACAGCACCGGCGCGCGCACCAACATTCTTATCGACATTTGATATGCGTTCTGCACGTTGGTTACGTCGGTGGTTATGCGGGTAATAAGACTCGACGTCGAGTAGTTGTCGATATTCGCAAACGAAAAGGTCTGCAAATTGTTGTACATATCTTCCCTTAAATTGTGGGCGTAGCCCGCCGACGCTTTCGTAGCCGTCCTCGCGCCGAGCACGCCGCAGATAAGGGCGAACATCGCCGCGCCGACCAACAGACACGAAAACAGTATTATTCTGTTTACGTTTACCGCCGTATCGGTGCCTACGTGCTCGATTTCCTTGATAAGATACTGCGTAAAGAAGGGAATAATAATCTCCATTGCCGCTTCGCCCACCATCAAAATCGGCGTTAATATCGACGCGGTTTTGTATTCCCTTACACTTTGAAGCAGGGTTCTTTTGCCTTTATTTTTTTTCATCTATTAAAAACCTCGTTTATCAGGTACAGTACTGAATTTTACTCAAAAATTAAATTTATGTCAAATATTCCCACACTGATTTATTATAATAATGCAATGTGAAATAATTGTGATACAAAACGCAAAATTTTAACATTTTTATAAAAAAATATCCGCCGCGCTTTTCAAGGCGCGGCGGATTTGAAATCAATGCAAAAACATTTTCACAAGTTTGTCGTTGCTCTTTTTGTACGGCTGATAGCGCATAGGCAAATCCATAAAGGTCTTTTTGTCAACTATGCTCTTGTAGTGCGTGAACGTATCGAAGCCTTCCTTGCCGTGATAGCTACCCATACCGCTCTCTTTAAATCCTCCGAACGGCATATTCGATGTCGCGAGGTGAATTACCACGTCGTTTACGCAGCCGCCGCCGAAGCCGAGGCGGGTCGTAATCCTTTTGATTTTCTTTTTGTCGGAAGAAAATACGTATAAGGCAAGCGGCGCGTCGTGCGAGCTTACGTATGCGAAAACCTCGCTCTCCTCTTTGTAGGTTATAACCGGCAACACTGGTCCGAAAATTTCTTCGCTCATAACCTTGTCGTCAAATGTCACGCCGTCCATAACCGTCGGTTCGATTTTCAGCGTTTGAGCGTCCGACTTACCGCCTACGACCACTTTGTCGGGGTCGATAAGTCCGCACACGCGCTCGAAGTGCTTTTCGTTTATCATCTTGCCGTACGTCGGATTTGTAATCGGGTTTTCACCGAACTGCTTTTTAATCTGCTTTTTGATTTCGGCTAAAAGCTTTTCGCGCACGCTTTCGTGACAGAGTATATAGTCGGGCGCGACGCACGTCTGACCGAGATTTAAAAATTTACCCCATACTATGCGCTTAGCTGCGAGCGGTATCTTCGCCGTTTCGTCGACTATGCAGGGGCTTTTGCCGCCCAGCTCCAAGGTTACGGGCGTCAGATTCTGCGCCGCCTTTTCGTAAACGATTTTGCCGACCGTCTTGCTTCCCGTAAAGAAAATGTAATCGAACCGAGTATCGAACAGCACCTTGTTGACCTGCGAGCCGCCGAAGATAACCGCAACATATTCGCGGGGGAATACGCTTGAAAGCACCTTTTCGATTGCCGCGTTGGTGTTGGGTGAATACGCGCTCGTCTTTAAAACCACGGTGTTGCCCGCCGCCACCGCCGCAATCAGCGGGTCGACGGAAAGTAAAAACGGATAGTTCCACGGGTTCATAACGAGCACCGTACCGTACGGTGACGGCAGACGGTAGCTCTTGGACGCAAACTGCGCAAGCGGGGTTTTTACCCTCTTCGCCTTTGCGTATTTCTTTACGTGCTTAATCATATGCGAAAGCTCGCTTAATACAAGCCCCGTTTCGCACATATAGCTCTCGCTCGCGCTCTTACCCAAGTCTTTAAAAAGTCCGTCGTGAATTATATCGATATTATTCTTTATCGCCGCGTACAGCTTTTTCAAATAGCGCAATCTCGTCTTTACGTTCAGCGTGTTTCCGTCGGCAAAAAACTTACGCTGCTTTTCTACTATTTCGTCGATTTCAGTCTGCATAACCGCCCACCTTTAAATAGATTTTTTCAAGCTTCTTTGCGTTCCACAGCTTGGGCACTGGGTACAACGGATTGGCTTCCTTATCCGCATAAGCGGCAAGCCCCTTTATGTCCTCGCGCTTTATAAAGTCGAATTTTTCGGGTATACCAAACTTCGCGTTCAGCTCCTTTATCTTTGAAATAACCGTTGCCGCCGCTTCGGCTGCCTTGGTCTTTTTATCCGCAAGTCCGCAGTACACGGCAATCTTTTTAAGCTTTTTATGCGCCGCCTTGCCGTACTCTTCCAGAACCGTCGGCAAGATAACCGCGTTGGCAAGTCCGTGCGGTGTGTCGTATTTGCCGCCGAGCGAGTGCGCCACCGCGTGTACGTAGCCGACGTACGCTTTTGAAAAAGCTCTGCCCGCCTTGTGCGAGGCTATGAGCATATTCTTTCTCGCCTCGCGCGTTTTGTCGAAATAGGATGCTTCGATATTATTGAAAATCAGCTCTATTGCTTCGAGCGCGTCGCGGCGGGTCGACTTGTTGCCGCTTCTGCCTATGTAAGCTTCGATTGCGTGCGTGAGCGCGTCCATACCCGTCGTGGACACCACCTTTTGCGGCAGGGTCATCGTCACCTCTTCGTCGAGCACGGCGTACTTAGGGATAAGCGGGAAATCGTTGATTGCGTATTTATGGCGGGTTTTGCTGTCGACTATTACGCAGGCGAGCGTAGTTTCACTGCCCGTGCCCGCCGTCGTGGGAACGGCTATCAGAAGAGGAATTTTCTTTTTGACTTTGAGTATACCGCCCAAGTCGTTCAGGGTCTTTTTGGGTCTTGCAACGAGAGCTCCCACACCCTTTGCGCAGTCCATAGGCGAGCCGCCGCCGAACGCAACCAAACAGTCGCAAGCATTTTCTTTATAAATTTTCAACGCTTCGTCGACGTTGTCCGTCGTGGGATTTGCAACGACGTCCGAGTAAACGCGGAAATCAATCCCCTCCGCCTTCAAACTCTCTTCGAGCGAGGCGCACAAGCCCAGTTCGTAAATCATTTTGTCGGTGACAATAAGCGGCTTGTTTTTGCCGTTAGCCTTTATTACCCCCGCTATATCCCCGATATTATCCGAAATTTTCGGGTTCTTGTAGGGCAGGAGCGGCAACGCGATTTTGAACACCGTCTGGAATATGCGGCAGTACGCCGATTTGAATACGTTCATATCATTTCTCCGAGATTAAATTGTTGACTAATCAACATTTATAAATGATATAGTATCAGCGAGCATTTGTCAAACGTATTAGTTGACTAATCAACAAATATAATAAAAAATAAGCGTGCGACTTACGTCGTACGCTCGGTTTAAGTTATATATTAAATTGAAATTTATCGTTGACTTATAACATAAAGCACGTTAAAAGCACCAACGAAAAATCGTATAGCCCGTGTGCTATAATAAGCGACAATAGCGAGCAGTCTTTTATAAAATATTTGCTATTCCCAAACACGCAGCCGATAAGAGTAGTTAGCAGCACTTGAAACAAACTTCCGTTAATTATGTGCCACAGCCCGAATAAAACGGCAGCAATCAGCGGCGAAAGCCATTTGCATTTTTTTAACCAAATTTCAAACTGATTTTGTATATACCCACGGAATACGAGTTCCTCGCAGACTCCTATGAAAAGAATATCTTGTACGGCGGAAATCGCCAAAAAACCTGCGGATGGTTCGGTATGAGAACCAATGATGTTTGTACCGCATAAAATCGGAACGATTCCAATCGACAGGCACAACACAGCGGCAAACACAACTCCGATTAGTATTTGTAACCACAGCCTGTGTTTTGTGGGCAAAAGTTTTTTCTCCTGCCCCGTCAGTTTCATAGCAAAAACCGCAATTACCCCAAATGCCGCAGTCACGAGCAATGTGAGGCACATTCTTAATGCCGATATATTGATTAGCCATACTCCCCAAAGCGAAAACGTCAATCCGACAATCAACGCTAACGCAATGAGAAATATTACAACAGCCGATTTACTATCGGCATTTACAGGGAATATTGATTGTTTCTTATTTTCCATAGTCTTTCTCCGTTAAATTGAAATTTATAAATAGTGCTTTTCCATCATTTCCGTAATATAATCTTTAAGAATTTTCATTAGTTGCTCATAGCGTTCAAACGCATACTCGTCGTATTCGTCGAAAACAGTTATTACAAGCTCGAAATCGGGTTCGTCGCCGAGCGAAATATATTTATCATACGCCGCGTTGAAATTTTCGAGCAAGCCTTCGGGTAGAACGGAGCGTAGATCTTTTACTCTGCTATCAAGACGGTCGTCGAATTTTGCAAGCGAAAAGAAGTCGAAATGACCTTTGCCGCCTCTTAAATGCTTCCTATCCATATACGAACAATAGTCGTAAAGCGCTGCATAAGGGGCAGGCAATTTTTCGTTCCTATACGCCTTTCGCGCCTTATTATACCACGCATTTTCTTTGAATTTTTTACCGAACATCTTTATGTCCTCCGCTAAATTACTGTTTATCGCAATTTAATTATATCATAAAAGCAACAGAAACTCAACCGATTAATTTAGCGTAATATATAAAACGTATCAATATCTCATCAGAGGAGAGGATTACTACGGCTTTAGCCTCCGTGCGCCCCGACTTGGCGGTACATAGCACCGTCTGCGTCGGGCGGGCGAACCCCGACGGAGGTTCTTTCCCTGCCCAACAACAAAACAAGCGTGCGGCAAAAGCCACACGCTTGTTTTGGCGCAGAGGAGAGGATTCGAACCTCCGTACGTATTCCTACGTAACACGATTTCGAGTCGTGCGCATTCGACCACTCTGCCACCTCTGCAATCGGTCTTTACTTAGTTTATAACAATTACTCGTAAATTTCAAGCAATTTTACGTGGGTTATTTCAAAAATTTTTATCACCCGTTTTCCTTATTGCTATCTTACTCTGCTTTTGTTGACATTCCCTGCTGTTTGAAGTATAATTTAATGAATAATACTGTAAGAAGGAATTAATATGCTTACGCTTGACAAGGTTTATCACGCTAATTACGTATTGAAGGACGCCATAAGGCAGACCGACGTCATCTATTCCCCCGCCATTTCGGGCATCAGCGGGTGCAACGTGTATTTGAAATGCGAGAACCTGCAAATTACGGGTTCGTTCAAGGTGCGCGGCGCTTACTATAAAATTTCTCAGTTGACCGACGAAGAAAAGGCGCGCGGCGTCATTGCGTGCTCGGCGGGTAACCACGCGCAGGGCGTTGCCCTCGCGTCGCAAAAGTTCGGAATCAGGTCGATTATCTGTATGCCCGACGGCGCACCCATTTCCAAAGTCGAAGCGACGAGAAGCTACGGCTCGGAGGTCGTTCTCGTTCCCGGAGTTTACGACGACGCTCATAACAGAGCCGAAGAACTGCACGAGAAAAACGGCTACACCTTCATTCACCCCTTCGACGACGAGGACGTTATCGCGGGTCAGGGCACTATCGGACTCGAAATTATGGACCAGATTAAAGACGCCGACGTCGTAGTCGTACCCGTCGGCGGCGGCGGACTCGTTTCGGGCGTGGCTTATGCGGTTAAATCGCTCAATTCCAAGGTGCGCGTATACGGCGTTCAGTCGACGGGCGCTCCCAGTATGGCGAACTCGCTCGAACACCACAAAATCGAAACCCTCCCCTCCGTTTCCACGGTCGCCGACGGCATTGCGGTCAAAGAGCCCGGTCACCTCACCTTCGATTTGTGCTCCAAATACGTCGACGGCATCGTAACCGTGACCGACGATCAGGTGTCCGCCGCAATTTTAACGCTGATTGAAAAACAGAAAATGATTGCCGAGGGCGCGGGCGCGGTTTCTCTTGCCGCCGTTATGTTTAATAAAATTCCCAACGTCAAGGGCAAAAAGGTCGTGTGCCTCATTTCGGGCGGCAACATAGACGTTACTATTCTCTCGCGCGTTATAAACCGCGGACTTTTAATGAGCGGCAGACAGTGCTCGCTTACTATCGAGCTTATGGATAAGCCCGGTCAGCTCGTGGGCGTGTCGGAAATAATAGCCTCCTGCGGCGGCAACGTTACGGCGGTACTGCACGAGCGCTCCAACGAGGGCACGGCAATCAACGGCTGCTATCTTAAACTGCAAATCGAAACCAAAGATTTCGAACATATCAAAATGATCAAAGACAGCCTTAAAACCAACGGCTTTAAAGTCTTATAAGGAGATAACAATATGAAAACCGTATCAACAGACAAAGCACCCGCGGCAATCGGTCCCTATTCGCAGGCTAAGATTGTGGGCGGACTCGTATTCACAAGCGGACAAATCCCCGTAAACCCCGCAAACGGTCTTATCGAGGCGAACGACGTTGCGGGTCAGACCGAGCAGTCGTGCAAGAACGTCGCCGCGCTTTTAGAAGCTGCGGGCACCTCTATCGACAAGGTTATCAAAACGGTTTGCTTCCTTGCCGATATAAAGGACTTCTCCGCTTTCAACGCGGTGTACGCAAAATATTTTACCTCCTCTCCCGCCCGCAGCTGCGTTGCGGTAAAGGATATCCCCAAGGGTTGCCTTGTCGAAATCGAGGCGATTGCCGAGTTATAATATATTGCCCCGCATTTAGTTGACACGTCAACAAATTATTGATATAATCACAATATAAGGTTAGGTTAAGCACTTATGAAAATAGCAATTGTAACGGACAGCAACAGCGGAATTACTCAGGCTCAGGCAAAAGAAATGGGCGTTTACGTTGTTCCCATGCCCGTATTGATCGACGGCGAACAGTATTTCGAGGATTTGACGCTTACTCAGGAGCAATTCTACGAAAAACTGAAAGACGACAAAATTTCCGTTTCCACCTCTCAGCCCAGCGCTTTCGACGTGGGCGAGCTTTGGACTAAGCTTTTAAAAGAATACGACAAAATTATACATATTCCCATGTCGAGCGGTCTTTCGGAAACCTGCCACACTCTTTCGCATTTAGCAGAAACCGAATACGCGGACAAGGTCTACGTCATCGATAACCAGCGCATTTCCATAACTATGCGCCAGAGCGTTATCGACGCGCAGAATATGGTCAACGACGGCAAGAGCGCGGAGGAAATCCGCGACTGGCTTATGGATACCAAGATGCAGTCGTCCATTTACATTATGGTCGCTACGCTGAAATATCTTAAAAAGGGCGGCAGACTCACCCCCGCCGTCGCCGCTATCGGCACGCTTTTGAAGATTAAGCCCGTTTTACAAATTCAGGGATTTAAGCTCGACCAATACGCCAAGGTAAGAAAGGTTGCCGACGCAAAGACCACTATGATGAACGCTATCGACAACGACCTCAAAAACAGATTTGCAGAGCTGAGAGCCGCGGGCAAAATGGTTTTGGCAATTGCCCACACCGAAAATTACGAAGAGGCGAAGATTTTTGCGGAAGAACTCGAAGAACGGTTCCCCGATCTGAAAGTCGTTCATATCGACCCCCTTTCCCTTTCGGTTTCCTGCCACATAGGACCGGGCGCGCTTGCCTGTGCGGCTATGATTAAATATTAAATAATCATAAAAGCCGTTCACGCTTTTTGCGAACGGCTTTTATATTCGGTAGACTTTTTGCACATTATATATTATAATTGTCATATAAAATAATTACAAAGGTGAAAAATGAAAATAGCCATAGTCACGGACAGCAACTGCGGCATAACCGTAGATAAAGCAAAAGAGCTCGGAATCGAGATACAGCCCACTCCAGTTTTAGTTAACGGCGAGCAGTACTTCGAAGAGGAAGGCTTTACTCAGGAACAGTTTTACGAGGCGTTGAAAGACGATAAGACCACGGTTGCCACGTCACAGCCCAACCCCTACGACGTTGCCGAGCGCTGGCGCAGGCTTTTAAAGACGTACGACGAAATTCTGTATATGCCCTTATCGAGCGGTCTTTCGGAAACGGCTCTGACCATTAAGAAAATGGCTGAAACCGACCCCGAATTTATCGGCAAGGTTTACGCGCTGGACAATCACAGAGTGTCGATTACTCAGAAACAGACGGTTTTCGACGCGCTGAAAATGATCGGGGAAGGCAAGACCACCAAGGAAATCTACGACTATTTGATGGAAACGGGCAAGTACTCCTCCATTTATATCGCTCTCGGCACGCTTAAATTCTTAAAGAAAAGCGGCAGACTTACCCCCGCCGCCGCGCTTGTCGGCACGATGCTGAGCATTAAACCCGTTTTACAGAACCACGGCGGAGTGTTTGACCAATACAAAAAGGTCAGAAAAATGAGCGACGCAAAAAAGGTTATGATAGAAGCTCTCGAACACGACCTCAACGGCGAATTCAAGGAGTTGCGCGCTCAGGGCAGAATGACGATAGGCGTTGCTCACACGCAGAATTTCGAAGAGGCGAAAATTTTCGCGGAAGAGCTGAAAGCGCGTTTCCCCGACTGCGAACTGAACTATATCGACCCCCTTTCCCTTTCGGTTTCCTGTCACATAGGTCCCGGGGCGCTCGCCTGCGGCTGTGCGGTTAAATACTGAATTTAAGACAAACGATCTTCCGTCCGCGGACAGCGGGCGGAATTTTTATTTTTTCAAAACGGGCGCGTGCGGCATACAGTTTTTGCGGTTATAGATAATACCTATCACAAGACTGTTTACCATAAGATAACACCAAAGGAGAAAAACTATTACCGTGGCGATTGCGCCGTACAGCCGTTGCGGGTCGGCAAAGCGCAGATACACCGTAAAGCCGACGGCAAAAACCAGCCAGAGCGCAACCGTAAGAAATACTCCCGGCACCGTGTTTTCAAAGCCTAAATTGTACGGGCAGGCAAATATATTTAAAAGCAGCGCGATAAAGAACGCGCTCATAGTTAAAAAGACGATGGATATAATCTGCGCAATCCAGTCTGGCATAATGCTTGTCAACACTCCCAACCCCAAAAACGGCACGGCGGCGGCGAAGGCTATGAGCACTATCGTGGCGAATACCGCTAAAAGTGAGGAAAAGCGCAGGCTTAAACCGCCTTTTTTAAGTCGGTTGTCGTAGATTATTTCTCCGCTCCTTCTGAGGTGATAGAAGAAGTTCGTCGACGACCACAGCGAGGTGACGAGCAGAATTATACCCGCACCGCCCGTCGCGTCCTTTGCCGACTTCTGCAAGTATTCGAGCACGGGCGTTACCGCGGAAAAAATTTCGTTGTCGGTGAGTACGCTTAAATCTATTTCGCCTACAATGAGCGCCAGCCAGAACAAAAAGGGCGTGACGGACATTAAAAGAAAATAGACCAGCGTGCCCGCAAGCGTGGAAAACCGCTTGTCGGAAAAGTATTTGATTTCCTCCACTACTTTGCGCATATATTTATTTTTGACTTAAATTCAATCGTTATACAAAATGTAAGCGGGGAACGGTTTTTTCGCCG
Source organism: uncultured Clostridia bacterium (assembly GCA_947177975.1). Taxonomy (GTDB): domain Bacteria; phylum Bacillota; class Clostridia; order Christensenellales; family Borkfalkiaceae; genus Coproplasma. The sequence goes on from CAMWWH010000008.1 coordinate 24,392, forward strand.
TCCCCCGCCGTAGTCCGCAGGTTTAGTTGTTGCAACCGCAGCCGTTGTTGCAACCGTTGCATGAATTACATCCGCAGCCGCTGCGAGAATTGCCGCATGAATTACTTCCGCAACCGTTATTATTGCAACCGCAGCCCGAACGGCTGTTCGAGCATCCGCAGCTATTGCAACCGCAGCCGCTCGTGCTCTGGGTGCTGAAACCCGCACCGCCGCTCCAACCATTGTTCCAGTTGAACCAGCACGAACTGCAACTGTTGCAGCCGCAACCGCTACCGCTGCGCGAGTTGCCGCACGAATTACAGCCGCAGCCGTTGTTATTGCAACCGCAACCCGAGCGGTTATTCGAGCATCCGCAGCTGCTGCCGTCGGAATTACCGCTCAGTAAAGACAATAACCCGCAACCGCACGAAGAACAGTTGCAGGAATTACAAAAGAAGCACATAGTATATTTTCCTTATCTTTTGAATTCAGGTCAAAGTTTTTCCGCCCTGACCTCTACTTCATTATACGTGCCTGCGATAATTTTGGTTACGTTAAAAGCCCCGCGGCTCTTGCCGCGGGGCTGACTTTTTAAAATTTAATTATTTGCCGAAATATCTCTTCAACATTCCCGCAAAGCCAGCACCGTGACGAGCCTCGTCCTTTGCCATTTCGTGAACGGTGTCGTGAATAGCGTCGTAGCCGAGCTGCTTAGCTTTCTTTGCGATTGCCATTTTGCCCTCGCAAGCGCCCGCTTCAGCCGCCGCGCGAAGCTCTAAGTTCTTCTTGGTCGAATTGGTTACGACTTCGCCCAAAAGCTCTGCGAACTTGGACGCGTGTTCAGCCTCTTCCAAAGCGTAACGCTTGAAAGCTTCGGCTACCTCGGGATAACCTTCGCGGTCTGCCACTCTTGCCATTGCAAGGTACATTCCGACTTCGGTGCACTCGCCCGCAAAGTTGGCGCGCAAGCCCTCCATAACTTCCTTGTCCTCCACAACGCCGTCGCCGATGTGGTGTTCAGCCGCATATACGGTCTTGGTCTCTTCCACGGGTGCAAAGGTCTTCGCCTTGCATACGGGGCAAACTTCTACGTCGTCGGCTACGATTTCGCCGCAAACTGTACATCTTTTCATTTAGATACACTCCTAAAAAAATTTTATTTTTTGTATGCTCACATTCTACCATAATATGGTAAAAATTTCAACAGTTTAACTTAAAATTTCACGCTGTAATTTTTCAAAGCTTTCGGCAAACCGCGTTGCCCCCGCTTCTTGAAGTTGTTCTTTACTGCGGTAGCCCCAAAGCACCGAAATACAGGTCAACCCCGCGTTTTTCGCAGTCAGAACGTCCGCTTCGCCGTCGCCGACAAACAGGCACTCCTCTTTTTTGACGCCGAGCTTTTCTATGATTTTATACACAGCCTGCGGGTCGGGCTTTAACGGCAGTCCGTCCGTCTGCCCGACAATACAATCGAACCCGTAATTTTTAAAAAATATATCGTTCGAACGCATTGCCGCCGCGTGCGGCTTGTTGGTCAAGATTGCAAGCTTTACGCCCGCGTTTTTAAGCGCCGTGAGCGCATCGTCCTCGCCGTCGAACAGCGCGGCAAGCGAATTGTCGCTTTTTGCATACTGCTCTTTGTAATAGCCGAGAATTTCGTCGAGCCTGCCCGAATTTTCCTCACCGATTGCAAGGCGGACGAGCTCTCTTGCGCCGTTGCCTATAAAGCTCTGCGCCTGCACACGCGTAATCTCGGGCAAGCCGAAATGCTTTAACGTACCGTTCAGCACAAATAAAATGTCGTTAAGGCTGTCCAACAGCGTGCCGTCTAAATCGAAAATAACCGCTTTATACATATCACATTTTCTCGGGCACGCCTATGCCGAGAAGCCCAAGCGCATTGGTAAGCGTCTGCTTGGTCGCTTCGGTGAGCGCAATGCGGAAATTCCTCGCACCGTCCTCCGCAGTCAGAATTTTGCAGTCGAAATAGAATTTGTTGAACTTCTGCGACAGGTCTACCGCATAGCGGGCTATGATGCTCGGCTCGTACTTTTCCGCCGCGTCTACAACCGCGTCGGGGAATGCGGCAAGCGCCTTTACAACCTCGTATTCCTGCGGCTGCAAAGCGGGTATTTCATACTTCGAGTAATCTATACCGACAGCCTTTTGCAATACGGAATTTGCGCGCGCGCAGGTGTACTGGCAGTAAACTCCCGTTTCGCCCTCGAAGCTTAAAACCTTGTCGTACGAGAAAGTAATATCTTTAATCTTGTTATTATACAGTGCGCCGAATATAACCGAACCTACGCCCACCTTTTCGGCAATTTCGCGCTTGTTTTCCAAGGCGGGGTTTTTGTCGTTAATGACCGCGTAAGCCTTTTCCACGCACCTTTCGATGACGTCTTCGAGCCATACTACTCTGCCGTTACGGGTTGACATCGCGCCGTCTTCGAGCGATACCATACCGTAGGCGACGTGCACCATATCCTTCGCCCAGTCCTTGCCCAAGAGTTCGAGCACCTTGAAAATCTGACTGAAATGCAAATTCTGCTGATAGGCAACAACGTAAAGACATTTATAAAAATCGTACGTGTTTTTGCGGTAGTATGCGGCGGCGAGGTCACGCGTCGCGTACAGCGACGCACCGTCCGAACGCAGAATAAGACAGGGCGGCATTCCGAACTCTTCCAAGTCGACGATTTTCGCCCCCTCACTCGTCTTCAACAATCCCTTTTCTTCGAGTTCGTCCAAAACGGGTTGCATCTTGTCGGAATAGAAACGTTCGCCGTTATAGCTGTCGAATTTTACGCCGAGGCGCTCGTAAATTTTATTGACGTAAGCCAGCGTGAGCGATTTGAACCACTCGAAAATCTCGTTCGCCTCTTTATCGCCGCTCTCTATAAGACGGAAATACTCGCGCGCCTCCGCCTGCATTTCCTCGGTCGCCTCGTTATTGAAGCGCACGTACAAATCGTTAACCGCGTGTATACCGCCCTTTTCGACTTCCTCTTTATCGCCCCAGTGCTTGTATGCGCATATGAGCTTTCCGAACTGCGTGCCGTAGTCGCCGAGGTGGTTTATGCCCACGACGTTGTAGCCTAAAAAGTTATAAATTTTATACAGCGCGCCGCCTAAAACGGTCGTCGACAGATGACCTATGTGGAAAGGCTTGGCGATATTGACCGACGAATAGTCGATACAAACCGTCTTGCCGTTGCCCGTTTCGGAAGAGCCGTAGCTTGCGCCCGTCTGCGCTATTTCTTCAAGCGTTGACTTTGCAAGTCCCGCCTTGTCGATTTTGATATTGAGATAGCCGTTGAGCGCCGAGGCTTCGGCTATGACGCCGTCGGGCTTGACGGTTGCAGCAAGCTCCTGTGCGATTGCCATCGGGGACTTGCGCATAACCTTTGCAAACCTGAAACACGGCAACGCGTAGTCGCCCATTTCGGTATTGGGCGGCAAGGCTATCGCCGCTTCGATTTCGGCTGTCGTAACGCCGTCCACGTTGATTTTTTCAGCTATATATTTTTTGTAGTCCATAATTACGTTCATTTTATCACACGCGCAAAATTTTGGCAACTTTTAGCGCAAACCGTTTTGATTTTTTAAGCGTTTATATTATAATGATAAAAAAGTTTGTAAGGAAGTTTATATGAAATTAGGCGTTGTCGGACTACCCAACGTGGGAAAGTCAACCTTATTTAACGCGATTACTCATGCAGGTGCGGAAGCCGCAAACTACCCCTTCTGCACGATAGAGCCCAACGTGGGCGTGGTTGCCGTTCCCGACGGGCGGCTGGACAAGCTTGCCGCGCTATATAGCAGCAAGAAAGTCACTCCCGCCATCGTCGAATTCGTCGATATTGCGGGACTTGTAAAAGGCGCTTCCCGCGGCGAGGGCTTGGGCAATAAGTTTTTATCGCACATTCGCGAGTGCGACGCTGTCGTACACGTCGTGCGCTGTTTCGAGGACGCTAACGTTACTCACGTAAGCAACGCGGTCGACCCGATTGCCGATATCACCACCATTACTTTGGAGCTGATTTTAGCCGACATCGAGGCAGTCAACAAGCGTCAGGACAGAATACGCAACACCGCGAAGGGCGGCGCGAACAAGGAAGCCGCCGCGGAGTACGCTCTGTTGGAAAAGCTTGAAAAGCATTTATCCGAGGAAAAGCCCGCCCGCCTTTTCGAGTGCGACAAAGCGGAAAAACCTTTTATCGACAACCTCTTCCTTCTGACCGCCAAGCCCGTAATCTATGCGGCGAACATTTCCGAATTCGATATGGGCAAGCCCGAGGACGAGATTGCAAACGTCGTCAAGGTAAAAGAATACGCCGCCAAAGAAGGCAGCGAGGTTATGGTCATTTGCGCCAAGACCGAGGAAGAGCTCTCGCAGATGGAGCCCGACGAGTGCGCTATGTTCTTGGAAGAACTTGGCTTAACCGAGAGCGGACTTAACCGTCTTATCAAGAAGAGCTACTCCCTTTTGGGTCTTATATCCTATCTGACTGCGGGCGAAAAGGAAACGCGCGCCTGGACTATTGTCAAGGGCACGAAAGCGCCGCAGGCGGCGGGCGTTATTCACACCGACTTCGAGAAGGGGTTTATCCGTGCGGAGGTCGTCGAATGGCAGACGCTTTTGGACTGCGGCGGACTTGTCGGCGCGCGCGAAAAAGGCAAGGTGCGCTCGGAAGGAAAAGAATACGTCGTAAAAGACGGCGACGTAATATTATTCAGATTTAACGTTTAATAATACTTTTAAAATAATTTCACGCAAGGGGGAATTCGCACCGAATTCTCCCTTGTCTGCGTTTTGCACGTCTTTTAAAACTTTGCCGCCGCCGATAACGATTATGCGGTCGGCAAGGTACAGCGCCTCGTCGATATCGTGGGTTACGAAAATCGCGCCCCTACCGTCCTCTTTGTTAAGACTTTTAAATAACTCCATTGCCGAAAGCTTGGTCTTTAAATCGAGCGACGAAAACGGCTCGTCCATAAGTAACACGTCCGACTTTTTCAAAAACGCGCGACATAAAGAAACCCTCTGCGCCTCGCCGCCCGAAAGCTGTGCGGGATATGCGCTTAACTTTTCCGACAAACCGACCTTTCCCAGCATTGCCGTAGCCGACTGTGCCTCCGCACCCGCGACCGTCAGATTTTTCAATACGCTTAAATAGGGAATGAGCCGCGGCGACTGAAAGACGTACGATACGCTCTTTTTTGTAATCTCGCCGCCGTAATCGATAAGCCCCGCAACGGCGTTTAACAAAGTCGTTTTGCCGCACCCACTTTCGCCGAGTATACACGTTAATCCGCCATCTTCGATATCGAGGTTAAAATGGTCGTAGACGGTATTTTTGCCGTATTTTACAGTCAAATTGTCAATTTTAATCATATTTTACCGCCCTTTTCCAGCCGAAAGCGTTGTCGGCAATAACGCGGAAAACAATTTCTATCAACACTCCCAAGACAACCGCAACCAAAGTGAGCGCGGCTATGCGCGGCAAGTTTATATACGCCTGCGCCTCGCTTATTATTCCGCCGAGCGCGGTGCGCGTCGAAGCCATTACCTCCGCGGAAATTATGAGTTTAAGTCCGAATGAAAGCCCTGCGCCCGTCTGTTCGAGCGCAATCGGCGCCAAATGCGGAAGATATATGCTCGTCAAGCGGCGGGACAGCGGTATACCGTACACCTTTGCCATCTGCAAAAGCCCGCCGTCAATCCCCGCTATCCCATCGGAAAGTTGCGAGTAAATCATAGGGAACAGCACGAGCATTGCAACGGCTACTGGCGCGGTGCGCGGAGTCAGCCACACGAGAATTAAAAGCAATACCGCCATTGTCGGCAAGGTGCGGAAAAAAGCCGTCACGGGGCGCATAAACGCGGCGAACGGCTTGAACGCTACGGCAAGACAAGCGCAGACAAGCGCGAGCGCGAACGAAATCAAAAACGCAACAATCGTTCTTGCAAAGGTTTGCAAGAGAGCGCGCCAGAAAAACGCGTTTTCAAAGAGTGTGAAAAACTCCTTTACAGACGCGCCTACGGGTGCGATTAAGTATTCGTTTTTAACCGCCGCGGCGGCAATTAGCCACACTACCCACATAAGGGCAATCGCGGCAAGCGAATAGAGAAAGTTAATTTTTTTCATAGAAAAAATCGTCTGCCGCCGAGCCCCACGCGTTATTCGATACCGCGTTGAACTTCTGGATAAATAAATTTATTTCTTCCTTGCACTGAGCGCTCGGAACAAAGTGAATTCCGCAGTTGGAAATAACGGGCTTGGTAAGATTGTTTGCGTTGAACTGGTGAGCCAAATCGCCGTCCGTCATTTTATCTATAGCCTCGGCAATCTCAGCACCCGTAGTTTCGTCGAGCTTAAGCCATTCTTCCGTGACCTCGAATTTGTGCATAAACTCGTCGATTTCGTCCGCGTTGTTTTCGATTACCGATTTTTTAGCCACGGCAACGGCTTGCGGATAACCGTTTTCGCCGCCGTACAGCGTCTGCAAGCTGCCCGCAACCGAGAGCGAAGTGGAGCTTGTTTTGGTGGTCGCCACGGGCTCGGGCACGACGAAATAATCGCAGTCGGAATTTGTCGGCACGACTTCGAGCGCCTTAACGTCTACAAGTCTTACCTTATCCAAATCCAACATATTATTGTCGTTTAAAATCGTCTTGAAGGTAAGCCCCGGAACGTTGGCAAGGTTTATTACCCCCACCGTCTTGTCTTCGAGCTTAGCAAGGTCTGCGGGCGAGGAAATATCTTCTTCACCCTGCTGTTTCAATAAAAACAGATTGCCGTGCGTGACCGTGCCGAGCATACGGTAGGTATTGCCGTTGCCCAAAAGCTTGACCGCCGCGTTGACGGGCATAATCGCAATATCGGCAATGGGACTTGAACCCGTCACCTTGGTAGTGATAATATTTGCGTCGATTACGTGCACGTCGAACGTATCCGAGTTTGCAAGCGTGGCAACCGATATGGCGGGCGCGCCGTCGGGCACGTACACCGAAAGCTTGCCGTCACCGCCGCCGTTATTGTTGCAGGCGGAAACTCCGAGCGCACACACTACCGTCAAAATTGCAGTCGCTAAAAATGCCAAAAACTTTTTCATATTCGTACTCCTTTATTTTTTACTTGTGACCGTTTTAGCCGAAACGCCCGAAAGCATACCGATTTTGCCCGTGATTTGGTTGATTGTTTCGGTAGGCGCGTCAACGACTACGCATAAAACCGAAACTCCCTTCTGTCTATACGGTATTCCCATTCTGCCGACTACCAAATCGCCGAAGTCGGACAAAATTTTGTTTATTTGCGCGCTTGCCGAGCGGTCCTCGACTATGATACTTATAATCGCAATGCGGTTTTCGGACATAAAAAAACTCCCTTGCCACCCAAGAGAGAACACATAAAAACGCACGCCGACAGCGCACGGTATTAAAGCTCTTTACTCTCAGGCGAACCTTTGAATTCAGATACTTAAATTTTAACACCCGCGCATAATTTTTTCAAGCGTTTGCATACTGAAAGTATGAAAAGAATTAAATTATTGTTAATTGCAACCACCGCACTTACGCTTGCACTACCCCTTGCGGGCTGTATGCACGGCGATTCGGGCAACGCGACAACTCCCGACGTTGACCAGAGAATCGAAACACAGATGGAAGAAAACGAGGACTGCCCCGACGGTAAATGCCCCGACGGCAAATGCGACGGAAAGGTCGACAAGCTCCCCGAGGACAGAAACGGCAAATGCCCCGACGGCAATTGTCCCGCTAAGTTATTGCCTCCTCACAACGGACGCAACGGGCGCATTGCTCCTATGCCCCGCCCTAAAAAGAGCTTTTAAAAAGATAACCCCCTACGGCTTTCGCCGCAGGGGGTTCTTTTTTCAGTAATAAATTACTTGGTCACTTATGCATCATACTCGATTATGATTTCATAGATGTTGATATTGTTATCGCAGCAGAAATAATAGGTTCCTGCCTCGGTAACTTTTGCTGAAACTTCGGATACTTCTGTCTTGCTAACAGTAGCGGCAAATGCCAAAACATCTCCCTCAACCTTACTGAAAGAATTCACATTGTTTGCCTTACAGATAGCGCCGTTTCTTCCCGAATCGGCCGCAAACACAACTTTAATCGTGCAAGCCTTATCTACCGCAATCGCAATCGATTGGTCGCCGGCGTGCTGAGAGCCATCGCCCTTGTCTTTATCTACGGTCTTACCACCCGTAGCAAGTCCTGCCTCGTAGATAACATTATTATCTGCGTCCTTAATCGCGCCGCCGTTGCCTTTTAATTTATTGTCACTAAACTGACCGGTAATATTATCGGCAAGAGTTACAGTTATGATATTAGTAGCAGCTGTGGCCCTAACAGCAGAAGTAGCATTAGTACTATCTAACGTACCCGTTTTAGGGGTTGTAGCATTATCCGTGTAAGCAATGCCGTCACCTTTTATCAACGAACCGAGATTTACAGAAACCCTTTCGCCAAGCGATACGTATAACTTAACGGTAGAAGTCTTTTTACCATCTTCGTCAGTTGTGACAGTTCCGTCCTCTTCGGCTGCGGTGTAATTCGCAGTTATTTCGGTCGCCTTAGTAGCTTCTTTATATACTTTTGAAACGTGTTCGGTTGCGCCTACCGTGCAAGCCGCCTTTATATTGTCGACAGTGACTACACCACCAACTACGAGGAGGGCACCTTCCTTATCCTTATCGATAGTACCTATCTTAGTTTCGGTTTCATCAACTACCTTATAAATCTCAATAACGACTTTAGTTAAGTTTTCCGCCGCAGCCGTAGGAATCGCCTTGAGAAGCGTATCCTGTTCAGCATAAGTGGTTGCAAATCCTTCGAGAGTATTTACACCGTTAAATGCAGTCTGAGCGGCTGCGATTGCAGTGTCGTACGCGCTTCCTTCGCCCGTATTATAATCAGTCGCAGGGTAAGCAGCCTTTAATCTTTCAAAATATTCAGTGCTCAAAGCCGAGTTAACTGCGTCTACATAATCGCCATATGCAGTGTCAACTTGTGCTTTCGTAGTAGCGGCTGATAAAGCCGTGTCTGCCGTAGATTTAGCACCAGTAATCGCGTCTGCTGTTGCAGAAGAAGCCCAGTTTTCACCCGCCTTAAGAGCAAGTGCAGCAGTGTTATAAGCAACTACGTTGCCCGTAACAGCTTCTGCGTATTCCGAAACGGTTAATTCGGACGAGCATATAACGAGGTTGTCAAGCCATATGGTTCTCTTATTGCTGCCGCTGGAATAGAAGCCGATACCTTTTGCGGCACTCAAATCCAACGTATTATCGACAATCGTGGTGCCGTTAACGGTTACATTTAATTTATTAGTTACTTTATTGTACTTGAAGTAAATGCCCAAAGGCGTGCCGACAGTCGCTTTAACATCATTTTCGCCCTGTTTCTTTTCTGCATTAACATTAGCGCCTTTGTTGTAACGATAGCCTATCGTACCGTCACTGCTTGTGGTTCTGAGACTGAAAATCTCATCGGGAGTCGTGCCGGACTTAAGTATACGGAAGAACGACCAGCTGCCGCCCGTCTCCTGCTGTACGGTTACTTCAACGTAGCCCTCAATAATATCCTTGATATCAGTACCGAAGTCAACTATCGCTACAGTTTCATTGGTGTCTACATCAGCCAACTTCTGCAACTTAGCTACGCCGTTTTCAACCTTCGTGTAGTGCGCTTCGGCGGTTGCGTTATATCCGTAGATACCTGCCGTGCCGAACGCCTCGAAATCGGGAAGTTTATCAGCCGCGGTTTCGAATTCGTTGTTGTAAATCTTGTCGGTGCTTGCCTTAAGGCTGTCGTATATATTCGCCGCTCTTACGTTAATAGTTTTAGGAGCGGACGATTTTACAACGGTGCCGCTTGCGTCCTTAACATTAGCTTTGATAATAACGTCGCCTGCCGTATTGCCAGCCGTTAAAGTGTTGCCGCTTATCGTAGCGAGAGTGCCGCCGGTTGTAATTTCCCATTCAACCGTGTAACCTTCCGAGGGAGTAACGGTTGCCGAAAGCGTAATGCTTTCACCTGCAACTACCTCGCCGGGTACCGAGTTATCGATAGTAACCGTAACGGTCGCTTGCTCGATATCGCCGCCGCAATCGTCGCAGACGTCGTCTTCGTCCGCGTCGGTGTGCTCCTCCGATGCCTTGATAGTTTCTTTGCACTCGTCGGTGCAGACTACCTTATGGGTTGCGCCGTCATGGTTATCCTGGTAGTCAACCGTGGTGTGCTGGCAAGTGGTTTCGCCGCCATCGTCGTTATCACCGCCGCCGTTGCCGCCGCAGCCTGCTACGCCTGCAATACCGGTACCGATTGCACCCGCAATAATAAATACGGATAACAGTTTAGTAATTTTGTTCATCTTTTCCTCCTATTTTTTAAAAGAGTACGCCTTGTTGTACGGTACTCCCATACTG
>CAMWWH010000009.1 GCA_947177975.1 uncultured Clostridia bacterium
GTTAAGTATTTTTGAACGTCTTCAATAAAATCGTCATTTATTCTTAACGTAATACCGGATACGCGCAAATTGCCCGAGATAGTTCCAATACCAAAAGTCGGCTTTATTGTAATACCCCAAAAATCAGCGAAATCATCACCGCGAATTAGTGTTTCGTTGATATTTTTTAGCCGTTTTACGTAATCAATGGTACACGTCGCTGTTTTTTCTTCATTGCCGCGCAACGTCGCTTTTAATGTCAACTGCGTATCGAACCCCGCGGGGGCGGTGCAGCTTACGTTCGCGGTCAGGCTTCCGTCATAGGTGGGCGTAACGGTTACAACGTCGGTTGCGGGTGCGCCGCTCGGATATTCTATCGACCAGTCAACGAAAACGTTGTTAAATTCGAAATTGTGCGAACACGTAACCGTTACCGAGGGCGCGGACAGGTTGAGCTGTTCAGCTTCCGCGGCGCGCGAGGTAGAATAAAATGCCATTGCCGCGGGCATTGCGTAAGTTGTTTCGGCGTTCAGCTCGTTTCCGACGTCGTCTATCACGCCGCCCCAGGCTTGCATTTGCGTTTGCGGTTGTTTCTTTTTCGTCCACGTGAGCGGGTTCCATATTCCGCCCAACGCAAGCGACGTGATAACATAAGCAACTGCCAATATTACGAGGATAAGGGCGACAGCCTTAACAACTTTTGATTTGTTGGCGGTTTTGGTTGTTGCTCCCGCTCCCCCGCGGTTCGATTTGTAATGTTTCTTTGCCATTGTTCTTTATCTCCTTTGTGGGCAATGCCCTTTATTTTGTTTTTAATCGTATATTTTTGATATCGAACGTAAACGCCACATAACCCGCCAAGCCTGCGGCGGTAAGGTCGAAAACGTCCTTTATCTGGATAAGACAACGCCGCCCGCTGTAAACGTCTTTTGTGCAACTGCGGCAATCAAAATCACAGTCGATAGGCGTATCAGTAATTCGTCCGCTTTCGTCATACTCGCCATAATGACAGCTATCTAAATACGGACAGTCTGGCACGTTCTCTTTGCCGAGGTATTCTTCTAAAATGCAATTATCGCCTGGTTTAAAGTTACGGTCATTTTTCCGCACTTCAAAAGGCTTTTTACCGTCTATTACTACCTGGAAGTAATCGGGCATTGTCTTTAAATGGTGTGCCATTTTACTTTCTCCTTTACCACCCCGCGCGCGGGGTCAATGTTCTGGGTCAATGAGCTGCGCCACAGTCCGGCGTGAGTAAATGTCGTCAAATTAGGGCATTAAAAAAGGTACCTTTCGGGTACCTTTTAATAGCAAAAAATTGAGAGTGCTTTTTTGGCGCTCTCAATCGTTTATGCTGTGTTTTACGAATAGATACATATACTTTTAAATACCGCCATCAAGGGCGGTATTATGTTTTGGAAATAAAATTTTATAGTAATTACACTTTCTTTCTGTTCTTTATTATTTGCATTTCTTCTAAAATACCGAAAGTTTTTTTGTAGAGTACAATTTGGATGTCTTTTTTCTGCTCTAAGTATTTGGCTTCACGGATTGTAACCCAAGAACGCGACCACCTTTCGTAAGTTGTGCCTTTGTACTCATAACTTACTTTAACGTACTTGATTATTAAACCCGCTACTTTTAAAACCTCTCCTCGTATCGGTAATTTGCCGCACCTGTCAATTTTATAGTCTAAAATTAGAGGATACAAAATTAACAATGCTAAAACCAATATTATAATAGGCGATATACATGTAAATATGATTGCGCCGGTTTTGTATTCTTTAAAATAAAATCCGTTAGGGCGAATTTCCGCTAATGGTTTATTTACTGACCAATTGCTATTCGGGTCAACCGTTACGGTAAATTTTTTGCCAATATAATCCGATACCTCTTCTTTTGTCTTAAAATAACGCGATGAACCGCTATAATTCCTGCCGTTATAATTGCATTCCCAAATATAATACCACCCATCAGCATCATTGTCGTCGCTGCTGCCATAATGATAATTGTACGATGTAACAGTTGCTTCAACCTCAACGCCGTTTTTTACAATATTTTCATATTTGAATTCTTCGTTGTAAAGCACCCAAAATATTATCGTCGCAAAAATCAACGACACTGTGCCTATGATAAATATCGGTAAAAGCCAGCTCCTGTCATTCCGTATTCCTATAGGTTTTATCTTTATCATAATCTTTATCCACCACCGCTATTTTATCATTATATTTATAATTTGTAAAGTTTTATTAAATTCTTCGTAAAACATATATTTGACTTTTTATGCGGCGGGCGGTAAACTATAAGTATGAAAAACAATTCCGATTACTACGCTCAGCGAAATAAAAAGAATATCGAGACGATTGACAGGCTTTTACAGGACGATTTGCCTGCTTTCTGCCTTGATTATTTTCTCGGCATCGACAGTATGACGTCCACTCTTACCCGCTTGAACTACGCGCACGATTTGAAAATCTTTTTCGATTTTATGTGCAAAAAGCGTTACGGAGGCAAGAAGACGGTCAAAGATGTTTCCTTAATAGATTTAGAGAATATTACAAATAATGATATAGAGTACTTTTTGGTTTATCTCTCTAACTACGAGTACAACGGCGCGCAACACACCTGCAACGAGCGTGCTAAGGCGCGCAAACTTTCGTCCGTGCGCGCTATGTTCAAGTACTTTTTTAATAAGGGACAGATTTCGGTAGATAATTCCGCGAAGGTTTCAACTCCTAAGTTGCACGAAAAGCCCATCATCAGACTTGACGGCGGCGAGGTTTTCAGCATAATCGACACTGCCGAGAGCGGAAACGGGCTAACCCCCCACCAGCGCGCATATCACGAAAAAAATAAGGTGCGCGACACTGCCATTCTTATTCTGTTCCTCGGTACGGGTATTCGTATCAGCGAGCTTGTCGGACTCAATAACGAGGATATCAACTTTAAGGACAATTCGTTTCTCGTAACGCGCAAGGGCGGCAGTAAATCTATTCTGTTTTTCGACGACGACGTAGCCGACGCTTTAAAACGCTATCTCGACTACAAGGACGAATGTGAACTTTCCAACAGCGGCGACGGCGCACTCTTCCTTTCCTCTCAGAAAAAACGCATTACCGTGCGTGCGGTGGAAAATTTAGTACATAAGTACGCGAAAATCGTTTCACCACTCAAAAAAATATCGCCGCATAAACTTCGCAGTACGTACGGCACACAGCTTTACAAGGCGACGGGCGATATCTATATCGTTGCCGACGTTTTGGGGCACAAGGACGTCAATACGACGCGTAAGCACTACGCCGCCATCAGCGAGGACACGCGCCGCGCGGTTGCCGGTAAGGTTAAACTCAGACGCGACGATGAATGAGTTATGGAAAAAATCTACGTTATTCAACCCATATTTGACAGCAACTACAAGCGACTGCACGACGAGGCAATCGCACTTATAGAGAGCGCGGGCGGCGTTTACGTCGGATCGTGTTTTCAGAATATCAGGGAAATAAACGCCGCGACCTTCATCGGGTCGGGCAAGCTTGCCGAAATTGCCGAGGCGCTTGAAGGCACGGAAGATTTAACCGTTTTGTTTAACGGTGACCTGTCGCCGTCGCAGACTTTGAATATTTCCGCAGCTTTAGACAACAGAAAGGTTATCGACCGCACTACCCTTATTCTCGATATCTTTGCGCGTAATGCAGTGACGAGCGAGGGTAAAATACAGGTTGAAATTGCTCAGCTTAAATACATTTATCCGCGCTTAAAGGGTAAAGGCGCGGCTCTTTCGCGTTTGGGCGGCGGCATAGGTTCGCGCGGCCCCGGTGAAACGCAGCTCGAAACGGACAGACGGCACATTGCTTACCGCTTGAAATATCTCGAAGGCAAGCTGAAAGAAACGCGCAGCCGCAGGCAGTTGCAGAGCGGCAGACGAATTAAGGACGCAACCAAAACGGTTGCGCTCGTCGGATACACGAACACGGGTAAGTCCACCCTTTTAAACCTTCTGACGGGCGCGGACGTCGTTTCGCAGAACGCGCTTTTCGTCACGCTTGATCCCACCGCCAGAAAGTGTGAAATCGACGGTGAAAATTACGTTTTAATCGACACCGTAGGCTTTATTCAAGCCTTGCCGCACGACATTGTCGAGGCGTTTAAGTCGACGCTCGAAGTTGCTCTTAACTGCGATTTGGCTTTATTTGTTGCCGACGCAAGCGACGATTACAATTTACAGTTCGAAACGACGACCAAAACGCTTGAAGAGCTTGGCTTTGATAAAAAATACCTGAAAGTATTGAATAAGTGCGATTTGGTTGAGGACACCTCTTCTCTGCCCTCCGACTGCATTTTGATTTCGGCTAAAGACGGCGCGGGTATAACCGCTTTGAAAGAGCAAATAAAAAAGTCCTTCGAAGAACGCTTCAAAAGACTTAAACTGTTTATTCCGTTTGAAAAATTTAACGAGTATGAAAAATTGCGTCAATACGCAACCGAAATTTCTCGCGAGTACACCGACGAAGGACTGATTGCCGAAATCAACGTCGAAAATATGTTTGCCGACAAATTTACTCGGTTTTGTCGGTAATTATCGCGTCGATTTTAATAACCGCGTCGTCGCGTATATCCAAACACTTGCCGCAGTTGTCGCAGATTTTGTTTTCGTCAAGGTCGCAGATTTCGCACTCTCCGCAGCCGTCGCAAATTTTATCGTCTTCTAAAACGCACTCTCCGCCTAAATTCATAAATAAAGCTCCTTTCCTATACTTTACTCAATTTTATATATAAAGTCAATAAAATTTTTCAAATTATACAAACAAAAGTTTGCATTTTTGTTTTTTATCTGTTATACTGTTTTCAGGAGAACAGTTTATGGCTAAAAAGAAATACAGCGACGAATCGGTTTTGGCGTACATTCAGGACTACATACAGGAATACGGCTACGCGCCCGCAGTCCGCGATATATGCAAGGGTTGCAACATTCCCTCTACCGCCACGTGCTTTACCATTGTCAACAGGCTTGCCGATCAGGGCTTGATTGAAAAGAGCAGAGTCGGCGAAAACAAGCGCCGCGCGATGACCGTAAGACAGAACGCCGTAAAAATTCCGCTTGTCGGCACGGTTGCTGCAGGCGAACCTATTTTCGCTCAGGAAAATTACGAGGACTACTTCTCCGTTCCTTCAAACCTTTTCGGTAACGAGGATATGTTTATGCTGACCGTCAAGGGCGATTCGATGATTAAAATCGGAATGTTCAACGGCGACAAGATTATCGTTAAAAAGCAGCAGACTGCGGATAACGGCGATATAGTCGTTGCATTGGTTGATGATAGCGCAACCGTTAAGCGGTTTTTTAAACGCGACGGCAAATTCATTCTGCACCCCGAAAACGACGATATGCAAGACTTTGTGTTCGACGAGGTTTCAGTTCTCGGCAAGGTTGTCGGACTTATAAGAAATATATAATTAAAAGAGAGGCTTGTTTAAAACCTCTCTTTTTTGATTTAAATGGATAACAAATAGGCAACTTCCTGCTTTGTAAGCTTTCTGTACGCGCCTCTGTCCAGTCCGCGCAACGTGATTTCGCCTATCTTTATGCGCTTTAAAAGCGTTACTTCCTTGCCGATTGCCTCGAACATTTTTCTGACTTCGCGGTTTTTTCCCTCGGTTATGGTAACGTGAATTTTCGTGTATTCCTTGTTGGTTTCCACTATGTGCGCCTTGCACTTTTTCGTAACGTAACCGCCGATGTCCACGCCGCTTCTTATGGGGTTAAGCCCCGCCTCGGTAATCGTGCCTTCGATTTTAACTAAATAAGTTTTGGGTACTTCGTTGGACGGGTGCGTCAAATGCTGAGCAAGCGCACCGTCTGTCGTTAAAATCAACAGCCCCTCGCTGTCATAGTCCAGTCTTCCGACGGGGTAAATTCTGCCCGTTCCCTGCGGCATTAAATCGAGTACCGTCTTTCTGCCCTTCTCGTCGCGAACCGAGCAGATGTAGCCTTTGGGCTTATTCAATATATAATATTCGTTTTTCTTGACGTTTACGGTCGTGCCGTTGACGGTTACGACGTCGTCGTCACCGACGTCTGCGCCGATTTGCGCGGTCTTGCCGTTTATCGAAACGGCGCCGCTTTCAACTAACTTGTCGCACTCTCTGCGCGAAGCTACGCCGCACGCGGCAAGGAATTTGTTTATTCTCATAATTATTTCAGCTTTTATTTGTACTTTAATTTATAGTATACAAATTGCGGCTGAAAATCAAGTTATTTTCGCTATAAATTTCAAGCTTTGCGGTTGCGCTCTTATCGTCCGACTCGCAAACTTCAAATTTTAAATCCTTTCCTTTTTCCACGAGTATTTTACAATCGCTATCGAGCGTACACTGCTTGCCGTTATACGTGAATACAGTGTCCAAGCTTACCGTTTCGAGAGAGTATCTTGCAAAACAGCTGTTTATTATCGACGCACTTTTCTCGTACATATCGTAGCAATTGAGAACTACGCAGATAACGTCCATTTGCTCGCGCTCGGCGGAAGATACCAGACATCTTCCCGCCTTTTTCGTGTAGCCCGTCTTTACTCCGTTGGCGCCGTCAAGCGAATTGAGCAGCTTATTTTTGTTAAGAAAGTGCCTGAAATCGCCGCTGTAATGCCTTGTCGAAACAACCTCTTTAAAGGTCTGATTGCTCATAGCACAGCGTGCAATATTGCACAAATCTCTTGCCGTAGTATAGTGCTCGTCGTCGGGCAGTCCGTTCGGATTTTTGAAATGCGTGTTGTCGGCTCCGATCTCCTTCGCTCTTTCGTTCATCTTGTCGACAAACTTTTCAATCGTTCCGCTGTGGTGAATTGCAAGCGCGCACGCTGCGTCGTTGCCCGAACGCAGCATAAGTCCGTAAAGCAAATCTTTTACCGAAATGCGCTCGTCCTTTTTAAGATATATGCTCGACCCCTCTACGCCCACCGCGCTGTCGGGAACTGTTATTACCTCGCTTAAATCGCAGTCCTCGGCTACGATTAAAGCGGTCATTATTTTAGTCGTGCTCGCCATGGGAAGCTTTGCGTCGATATTCTTTGCGTGCAGAATTTCTCCGCTTTCGAGCTCCATTGCAATTTCGGCAACGCCGTCCGCAGCAGCTTTGACTGTGCCTAACCCCATGGGTAAAGATAATATAACCGCAAGGCATACGCCGACGGTAAATACTTTTAAAAATTTCTTAAACATTGTTCGAAAGCTTGTGAACTAATTCCCCCGTCTTTTCTATCAGAGTGTCGATAGCGCCCTCTTCCAATTTCAGAAGGCGGCACTCCTTTCCGTCGTCAACCAAAAAGCCCTTGGGTTTTACGGTGATAACCGTGCCGTTGCCGCCCGCAAGTTTAAATCCGTCAGCCTCGCGGAAGGTCTTAACGTCGCCGTACTCTCCGCCTCCGCCTAAATTCACTACCGTAACCGACGATAAAGGAATAACCTGTGTGCCGCTTGCCGTTGTTATAGGTTCGCCTATAACGGTATCGGCGTCGGCTATTTTTTCAATAGGCAGCGCCGGTTTTTCAAAGCTCTCGTTCTGAGTTGTCTTTAATTTATTTTTCATTTATTTTCCCCCAATAGAATACAATTAACAGCTTTAAAAGCGTAATGACGTTGATTACGCCCGCAAGCTTTAAGTAATAGTTAACGTTTGAGTGTTCGTAATTGAGCACCGAATAGTTTTTAAGTTTCGTCTTGCCGCCGTTGGCTTTTACAAACGTATAAACTGCGTTGGTTGCCGCGCCGTTTGCAAGTGCAACATACGCGTTATTCGGATTTTGCAAGCCGTAATCGCCAAGCTGTACTATTTTCGTAAGACACAGGTTATTGAAAATTTTCAGCCAGTTTGTCGGCGTCATAAGCTTGTCGTCTTTTTTTTCGTCCTTGTCTTTATCCTTTTTGTCGGTGTCATCTTTGTCGTCGGGCTTGGGTGGCTTTTCGGTGTTAACATTCAAAACCGTAATCATTTTATAAAGCGTAACGTTGATGCTTGCGTACTTTTCCTCGGTCGACGCATAGACATACACGAGTACATGCAGTGGAAACACTGCTAATAAAAACAATATTGCGGAAATGTAAACAAGCGCTTCACTCACGTAAATATTATCTGTAATAAAAATATTATTATACAAAAACGGCGGGCTGACGATTTTATCGTCAGCCCGCTCGATTTATTTGATTTTAATAACGTTTTCTTCGCCTTCGAGGAACTCGGGGAGTTCGTAACCGTCCTCTGTTGCGGCCGGTTTCTTTTGCGGCTCTTCGGGAGCGCCGTCGTTATTGTCGCTTTCCGTACTGCCGCCCTCTTCGTCCTCGCCGCTATATTCGTCTCTGTGATACAAATATTTGCCGTCTTCCTCTTCACGCAGAATGGTATCGTTGAGTTCGGCGATCTGTTTCATCAGCTCGTCGTAATCGGGCAGTTCGTCGATAGAATTGAGCCTGAACCTCTTCAAAAAGTTATCGGTCGTCATATATAGTATGGGCTTGCCGATTGTATCTCTTCTGCCGCAAGGCTCGATCATTCCAAGCTCCAACAGCGTATGAACGGCGTAATCACAATTAACCTGCCTTATTTCCTCCAGGTCGCCCTTGGTTACGGGTTGCTTGTAGGCGATAATTGCGGCGCATTCCAAAATGGTCTTGGTAAATTCCTTTTCCTTTATGGGTGTGAGTACGTCGGAAATCTGCTGTTTATACGCGGGGTTGGAAGCAAGCTGAATTTTGCCGTTGAAAGTCAGCAACTGTATGCCTCTTTCGGGACCGAATTTTTCTTTCAGCTCCGCTACGGCGGCGTTCACTTCCTTCAACGAGCACCCGAGCTTTTCGATTATGTACTTTACCGGTACTGCGTCGCCCGAGGCGAACACTATTCCCTCAATTATATTCGTCAAATTGTTCATTGTTTATGTCCTTTAAATCCGAATCGGGATTGCGTTTTATCTTTATGTTACCGAAAGCGTCTTGCTGTTCAACGAGCACGTACTGGAATTTTAGCATTTCCAAAAGTGCTTGAAAGGTTGTTATGACCTCGTTTCGTGAAAAGGTCGCAAAAAGCTCGTCGAACTGGAACTCTTCCTTAACCAAAAGCAACTCGCGGATAAATCCGACTCTTTCCTGTACGGTGTATTCGTCTTTCGGAATTTCCTTGATATTTTCCTTTTCGCGTTGAAGACTCTCGTTGCGGAGCATCAGGTTTGCAAAAGCCTGCAACATTGCGTCGACGCTGAAATCTCTGTAAACTATTTTTACCTTGCTGATTTCCTTGTCGGGCTCTTTGAAAAAGTAGCCGATAGTTTCCAGATTTTTGAGCTTCGGCGTACGCTCTTTTATAAGCTCGAATTCGCGCTGTTTAAGCTGTTCGATGAGCTCCTGCTGCTCGTCCTCCGCGCCACCTATCTCTTCGCCGTCGATTTCAACGGGCGGAACTAACGACTTGGATTTAATATAAATAATCTGTGCCGCCATGGCAAGGTACTCGCTTTCCTTGTCTACGTCGCGGCTGGGCTGCGTTTTCATATACTCGATATAGTCGAGGAACTGCTCGGTTACCTTGGATACGAAAATATCGTCGATACTTATCTTATTTACGTTGATTAAATGCAACAGTAAATCGAGCGGACCTTCGAAATCGTCTAAGACGGTATCGTAGTCCACTACCGATTCAAAATTTTCGTACTTAGGGTCAATGCTCATATTTTTAAAATCCACCCCCACGCCGCTTTGATGGGGAATCCTATAATATTTTCCGCAAACCAGCCGAGATAGCTGAGTATATCCAAATGGTCTACTATGTTTGCAATTTGCGCGTTCGGAACACGGTCGACGACAAAACCGCAGATAAAACTTTCAATTAAAAATATTATCAGTATCACCTGTCCGTAGTTGCGCAGAAATCTCTGTACGGGGTTAACCTGCCGCGTCACAGCTTGTACGATTCTGAACCCGTCAAGCGGGTACAGTGGCAAAAGGTTGAACACGAACGAGTACACGCTGTACAAGAAAATCAGATAAAGAATTTGGCAAACAAAAATTATTGCGTAATATGCTACTATTCCCTGTGAAATATAGTGAATAAGAAAACGTTCGCAAAGAACAAATAACAGATACGCAAAAAACGCAATGATATAGTTTACGATTACTCCCGCGACAGCCGTCGTAAACATTCCCTTTTTGTAATTTCTGAAATTGTAAGGGTCAATCGGCACGGGTTTAGCCCACCCGAAGCCTACCAACGCGCACAAAACAAAGCCCGCAGGATCTATATGTTTTATGGGATTAAGCGTCATTCTGCCGCGAATTTTAGCCGTCGGGTCGCCATTTTTATACGCAACAAACGCGTGTGCATACTCGTGCGGAGCAAATACGAAAACCACCGCAATCAAGCTTGCAACATAAAAAATAACTGTTTCTATCATTTACTTTAAACTGTCGGGAATTACGTCGTTTCTGACGAGGTCCTCAAACGTCTGCTTCTTTATAATCGTTTCCGCTTTACCGTCCTTGACCAAAATTGCCTGAGGAATAAAATTGCGGTTGTAGTTGCTTGCCATCGAATAATGATAAGCGCCCGTAGACAGCACGGCGAGAATATCTCCGCTTTCAACTTCGGGCAAAGGTAAATCCACGCCGATTAAATCGCCGCTCTCGCAACACTTACCAGCTATACTCACCTTCTGAACGTTTGCCGCGTTCACGTCCGCCGCCTTGACCACCGTATATTTCGATTGATAAAGCGCATATCTCGGATTTTCAAACATACCGCCGTCTATCGCAACGTACTTGCGGATTCCGGGGATATCCTTTATCGAGCCGACGGTGTATAAAGTTATACCCGCTTCACCGACTATAGAGCGCCCCGGCTCGATTAAAAGATAGGGCAACCTGAAATTCAACTCTTTAGATTTTTCTTTGACTGTTTTTATAAGCGTGAGAAGATACTCCGCGTAATCGCTTTCGGTAAATTTGGGGTCTTCGTCCGTATAATAAATACCGAAGCCGCCGCCCATATTTAAAATTTCGGCTTCGAAACCAGCCTCTTTCTTTACCGCAACCATGAATTCAATCATATTCTGCGCGGCAAGCGAGAACGACTGCTTTTCAAAAATCTGTGACCCGATATGGCAGTGATAACCCTTCAACTCGAGATTTTTAAGCGATAAGACGTGTTTAGTGTATTCAAGCGCGGTGTTGTCGCGGAAAGAAAAACCGAATTTGGAGTCGGTTCTCGCCGTCTGCACGAATGCGTGAGTGTGCGCCTCGACACCGGGGTTTACCCTTATCAACACCTTTTGCTTTACCTTATACTCCGCGGCGATTTTGTCCAAAATATCCGCTTCGCGGTAGGAATCGATTACAATGCCGCCGACTCCCGCTTTGACCGCCTGAACAAGCTCTTCGTAAGTTTTATTGTTGCCGTGCACGTAAATATCGGCAGCGTTAAAACCCGCTTTGAGCGCAGTATAAAGCTCGCCGCCCGAAACCGCGTCGCAACCGATACCTTCCTGCTTGGCTATGCGGTACATCGCAAGGCAGGAAAAAGCTTTAGACGCATACAGCACTTTGCCGTGTCCGTCGTAATCCTTATTTATCGTATTTTTAAAGACACGCATCATGGCGCGGATATAATCTTCGTCATAAACGTATAGCGGAGTTCCGAACTCCTTTGCTAATTCAAGCGTGTCGCAACCGCCTATTTCCAAATGCCCTGCGGCGTTTACCTTCAAAGTATTTCTGCTGTTCATTAAAATACGACCTTTAAAAAAATCTATACATTTAGATTTTAACAAAGGTCGTAAAATTAGTCAAATATATTGGTAATATTTTGTCAATTATATATTATATAATTGTCTGTTAAGTTAAAGCGTCCACTCCTGTGCGACTTTCTTGAAGAAATCGCCATATGACGCCTTGTCTGCGTCCTCCGCCGCAATCAGGTCGACGGTATCGTAAAGTATTCCGTCCTTAAATACTTCGATTTTGCCGACGGTATCTCCCTTCTTAACTGGCGCCTTAATATCGTAGGCAATAACGTTTCTTTCGATTTCGGGTGCTACGCCATTGGCGGTAAACACGTAGCTCGAACGCGCGGGGCGCACGCTGATAGCCGTCTTTTTGGAGCAGTCGACTTCAAATTTATCGTTAAGATTTACGTCTTTATCAAGCACGACTGCGTTCTTGTAGTTTGCAAAACCGTAGTTGAACATATTGATTGCCGACTTGAATCTATTATCGCTGTTGTCGGCGCCCAAAACTACCGAAACAAGACGCATGCTGTCCTTCTTTGCCGTCGAGGCAAGGCAGAAGCCCGCCTGGTTTGTAAAGCCTGTCTTACCGCCGTCGCACGCCGAATACTTTTTAATCAGCTTGTTGGTGTTGGTTATCGTTGTAGTTCTGTCGTCGGGGTGCTTGAAGTCTTCAAGCCAGATTTTGCTGTACTTGTAATACTCCTCGTTGTGGATGAGGTTGGTGAACATAACGGCGACGTCCTTTGCGCAGGAATACTGCGTCTCCTTGGGAAGTCCCGTGCAGTTTGCAAACAGAGTATTGTCGCAACCAAGTTCCTCGGCGCGCTTATTCATAGCCGCAACGAATCCCTCTTCGCTTCCGCAAATGCTTTCGGATACGGCAACACAGCTGTCGTTAGCCGAGCATACGACGATACTCTTGATAAGTTCGGTAAGCGGATAAGTCAGACCCGCCTGCAAAAATACCTGTGAGCCGCCCATGCCTGCCGCTCTTTCGCTTACCGTAATGTTATCGGTTAAAGAGAGCTTACCCTGGGCAATGGCGTCAAAGCACAGAGTTAAGGTCATAACCTTGCATACGCTGGCAATGGGCATACGCTGCGTTTCATTTAATTTATAGATACACTCACCCGAGTTGTAATCGCAAAGATACGCGCTCTTGCAATTTATCGCAAGCTGCTCGTTATCCGCATGAGCAGTCGTCGAACCGGCGCCCACTCCGCAGAACGTCGCGGCGACGCCACCCAATAAACCTATAGACAGAATTGTAGTAATAATTTTTTTCATACTACTTATTCTGCTAAAAAATTAAGATTTTATACTATAACCACGATTACTCTGAAAACCACGTTTACAAGAAGTAACAGAATAATCGAATTTATTAGCGCGAGAACCGCGGGAAGAATAAAAGAATAAGGCGAGCATATTTGCCTGCACTGTTCACGCAGAATTATGAAAAAAGCTACCGAACAAATAAACGACGGAACAAACACCAACACCGCAACGATTATTCCTTCGGTGCCGAAAAGCGAGCACAATATTACTACGTAGAGCGCAGTGAACAGAGTTCGTAAAAACAGTAACGGATAGGCAAGAATTTTCAGTTTGGTAAAATATGCAAGCAAAAATACGACGTAAAGATAAACCAGCTCGCTTAAAATATGCGAAACGAACAGTCTGCCGCTTGTAAAATTAAAGACGTAAAAAATGTAAATATTGGCAAAATCAAATACATAATTACTAATACTGTTCATTTTGTATAGTACTATGCCACATATAATAGCACCTAAAATGACAATTGCATCAGCAATAAGGAACCTGATATCCCACTTAAATTTGTTACATTTGAAAATCCTCATATACAATTATATGAGGATTATCTGTCTAATATGAACTCTAACGTATTTATGATTGATTTATACCCTTCGGAATTCTGTATCTCTTCAATCGTGGCGGAGATTGCACCCTTATCCTCTGCCGATGCAAAACTGCCGTCGGCGGTAACCGTTTTGCCGAAAGCGCAGAAAGAATTTTCAAGATAGTAGTTGCCTTCGAAGTTATGATATTCGATATTATTGATATAATATGAATTGCTTTCGTAAATATTGGCGCCGCATGCACCCGCAATATTTCCGAAATCGGATATATTCGCCGCACACTCCCCTATAAAATAACTGTTTGTTACCGAGCCGCCTAAATATACAACAGAGTCGTTGTTATCAAACCCCGCCTCACGTACATAGCCTGCAATGCCTCCAGCCTGCAAAATTGTTTTATCTGTTGTGGCAATGCTGAATTTGCTTTCGCTTATGCAATAATTTACCGAGCCGCAATAAACAAAATTTCCGTTACGCGTAATTTCGCTTATGCCCAAAATTCCGCCTGCATACACATTTTGCGCTGTAACGTTAATTTCGCCGCTTGAATAGCAACTTGCTATTTGGGTGAAAGAATGTGCGGCTATACCGCCTACGTACGCCTCTCCGCTGCCGATTGCAGTTATATTTGCATCATTAACACATTTAATAACTGTGCCGCTGTTTAGATAAGTTATGCCTGCCGCGGTAACGGTAGGTAAGTTACCTTCCTGCTCTTCTTGTTGTACAGCATTTGAAATTGCCGAGATATTACCCGTATTTTTACAATTTTCAACAGTGTAATTGTTAGTTATAGCTATTCCACAACAAATCGGATTCCAGCCTGTATCGGTAGAAGTCTGTGAAAGATTTGCCTCGTTTACATTTCCGTAAAGCAAGCCACTATTTTCATAGCATACTCCGGCAATATCAAATGTATCGGCAATTACCTCTCCTGTGACGGTACAATCAAGTAAATATGCACTGTTTATACCCGCAACGCCGCCGAACGAAGCATTTGCGCTCGCTTCGCCGACAAGCTCAAACTGCGAATAGTTCACCGTGCAATTCTTGATTTGTCCTACGAAAACGTTATATTTGACGCTATTAAGCCCCACTATACCGCCGAAAACAAGCTCTGAGGAACTATCGGCCGACGATGCAAGCGCGCTCAGATTTCCGCTTACGTTTACGGTAACGCCGTCAATCGCGCCGTAGTTTATTAACGAAACGAAAGCCGAACTCTCCTTCGCCGTTACGTCCGCGCTGACGTTAACCGTCACGTTTTCAATTGCGGCTGTTTCGTTAACCAAGGTAAATACCGTGTCTCCCGAGCTTTCGATTGTCATATCGGATAATTTTCCGTTCAACTCGCCAAGCGTAGCACCTTTGCCTAAAATCAGCTTGTTGCCTCCGCCGACGATTTTGCAATTGACTTTTTCTACGGAATAATTTGCGGGAATAACAATGTCGCGTTTAAGCTTATATTCCTTTTGGGAGCTGAAATCAATTTGACTGAGTTTGGTGACGTCCCCTTCTTTCGGTAACAGAGATATCGTAGTTATCGGTACGCACACGGCTACCGCAGCGGCTAAAAACGAGCACAGACATATGGTAGCAATATTCTTCTTTTCGCGGTAACTTAAAGGTCGCCTTGCAATAATTATGTCATTGCCGTCAAATCCGACGTCAAGCGAATACTTAATATAATAAATTGATTTTAGCCGCTCTCTGACTGCGGCAGACTGCTTTGTCTTGGGGAATACTTGCTTTAAATGCTTGGTTTTGTCTAAAATCAAAAGCATTTCAAGCGGTGAAATTATTTCGTTTAGATATAATCTCAAACACTTACCCGCTTTTGCAGAGAATTTCTTTGAAACCTCTACGGGCTCAAGCACCGCCTTAAAATTTGTGCATTTTATTAACTTTTCTTCATATACGGAAAGAATTTTGCGGGATTTATAGAGATACAGAAGCGACAGCACGGGAAATCTGCCCAGACGGTACGTACCGCACTGAGCATTATCAATCAAATCTTTAAACGCGTTTACGTCGTCTTTTTTAATCGCCTGAAACAGGCTTTCTTCATTTGATTGCGCCATAACCTCTTAAACGAACTATTTCTTTTTGGTTTTTACCTTCCTGTCGGCCGCCCATTTATCGAAAGCGTCGTACAAATATTCTTCGTTGACAGAACCGCCCTCAACCAGCTTTCTCAAAAGAGCAGACGTATTTGAAAACTCGCTGATGAGTATTGCAATATCTTTTCCCTGCTCCGCAACGGCTGCCGACAACTGCTCGTTCTCTTTGCGGATAGCTTCTATTTTATCCGCATTCTGTTTTAATACGGACGCAATGTCCTTATTGATAAAGTCGCTGATTTTTTCAACGTTCGTGTTATATCCGTCAAGCGATTTCTGCAATTCCTTGAGATTGTACGACGAACGCTTTTCCGCTATCAGCGCGTCAATACGCGCAAGGTAGCTCTGTGCGCTCCTCTCTATTTCACTGAGCGAATCGATTCTTTTAACAACCTCCGAAAAGCGCGCGGTCATATTATTTACCGCCTGCGCATACTTTTCGCCCGAATCCGCGTATTCCTCGATTTTTCTGCCCAACTCCTGACCGTTCTTAGCCTGCGCGTTTATCGTAGCGTGAACTTTTTCGAGCTGGCTTGCAGCGTTGCCCGAAAAGCTTTTGGTAAGTGCGTCGAGGTCGTCTCTAATCTCTTCGTACGTCCTGCTGACCGAATGTAAGCTCTCCTGCAAAGGCGCAATAAGATTGCGGTAAGCAATAAAACTGTCTATAAGTTCTTTAATAGAATTGTCGCTCATTATTTTTTCCTCTTCATTTTAGCGCTCGCCGCTTTTATATTCGCCGCGATTTCACTGCTGTCTTTATTGAGTGTGTCAAGTATAATCTTTTTGGCAACGTCGTTGTCCTCGACCAAAGTAAAAAACCGCACGATTTCGGGATTGAGAATTCCGCCGCCCTGTAAGCAGGCGTCCATAAGCGGAAACAGTTCCTCGTCACCCGACCTTGTGAACATTTCACGCGCCTCGCCGTCCATACCCTGCCGCCAGTATTCTATACCCGCGTCCCTTATTTTGCCGTAACGCAGATATTTTTCGTGTATGGATATATAAATAAGTTGCTTTTTGCGCAGTTCGTCGGAAGATAGCCTGTCCGCGGTGTTGCGAGCGTTTTCGTACTGTTCGAGAGCGCAGAATTTTTCTATGCGCTCTGTAAATTCGTCGTCGTCAATCTCTATGCTGCCCGCAATATCTTTTAAATAAGCCAGCGCGCTGTCCTTTTTTCTTACGTCGAAACATTCGTTAAACAGCTTATCGAAGGTTTCGGGATAGTCGGACTCTGCTACGAACAGATACTGACGCGCACGGGATATACCCACGTAGAACAGATTGAAGTAATACCTGAAAACAGAGTTTTCGTCGGCGGTTTTTCTGTTAAGCGACATATTGTTAAGATACCGCCACTTGTCCGCATTGTCGCTTAAAACGTCTGCAAGTATAACCGTGTTACGCTCCAACCCTTTCGCTTCGGCTACCGTAAGAATTTCGGTTTTACCCAGAATCTTTCTGAGCTGTTCTTTCTTCTTATGCGAGCCGACGATTACGGTTACGTTTTCAAACCGCTTGTCACCGAGTGAAAAAACGAAGCTCTTGTCTTTTATCAGAACCGCGGCTGACGGCAGCGGCGAAGCAACGCTCTCGCTCTTTAAAACAAAGCTGTGAGTACCGAATTTCTGTATATTCATTTCACCGAGCTTTGCGGCGATATGTTCGATTTTTTCCGTGCTTCGGTAGTTGTGCCGAAGCTCGTCTACGCCGGTGACGTCGCCGTACATTAACCGCTTTAAGTATCCGAAATTGAAATACGACGGGTTAATCATCTGCAAAGCGTCGCCCACACAGAACAGCTTTCGGCAGAGCTTTTTCATCAGGCACAGATTTACCTGCGTAAAGTCCTGCACCTCGTCGATTACGCCTACCGAATACCTGGGCGACGTAACGACGGCTAATAGTTCACGGCTGATAAGGTTATTGTCGGTATATCCCCGCTTTTTTAGAAAATCGGCGTAGTCAGTTGCTACGGAATAAATTACGTCGCACTCGCGCCGGGTAAAGCTGTCGCTTCTTTGTTTTTGGTAGTCTTCCCGATTCATCATATCGCGCGGCGCGTCAAGCTCATACGTGCCGAAAATCATTCCGTAAATTTCTTTATAAATTATCTCGTGCGCAATGTGTTTTATTGATTCCAACGCACCGGAAAGGCGATAATTCTTGCCCGAGCCCAAATACTCGTTTAAAAATACGCTCTCATTTGAAATGGGTTTTGCCTCGAAAGTTTCAGCGTAGATATCTTCTATTAAACGGTAGTCAACTTTCTCTTTCAGGAAGCGCGAAATACGCTTTAACGATGAAAATATTTCACCGTCCTCATCTACCGAAAATAAAATACCGAGTTTGTTTTCCACCGCTTTTTTATGGTCGGAGTCTAAAAATTCGACGTTTCCGCTCTCGTATGCGGAAATTAAGCTGTCGATATTATTGGTAAACAGCTCTACGCGGTTGCGAGTTTCGGTCAGAAGTCCGCGTGAAAAGGTTGTATACAGTACCGCTCCGCGATAGTTGCGGCAGGCGCAATAAACTATTTTTTCAACGCAAACATTGGTCTTACCGCTGCCCGCTATGCCCTGCACGAGCATATTTGCGTCCTCTGTTTCGACGATTTTTCGCTGTGTTTCGTTAAGGTATGGGAAATTGACTATGCCGTCCGAACCCGACACTAAATAAAGTCTTGTCAGATCTTCGTCAGAAACCTTCTCGTCCGTTTCGCGCAATTCCAAAGAAATTCCGTCATGCGCCGAAATATATTCGCTGAGCCGCCTGTCAGTTCCGCCCTCGGCAGAATTTGCGCTTAAAAACTTGTAAAATACGATATCTCCGTCCGATAACCTTTCGTCACTGCCCATAAGGCGGAAGTAAAGTGTATAAAGGCTGTCCTCGGTCTGTGCGGTATAGCAGCCGACGGGCAACTCGGAATTCTCGCTGATTATACTTTCCCCGACACGCGAAATAAAAGCGTCTATCGCAATTATCCTGCGAGTCAGCGAAACAAAGCCCTCCGTCTTATATACCCTTCGGCTTGAAGATAACGCTATCTTTTTCGTGTCTGCCGTAATCTTTTTTATCATAAAGCCATAAGTCCGTTTAAATATTGAGTAAACCGCTCTTCAGAAAGTGGAAACGGTATTTTAGTAAACCCTTTAAGCCGCGTATCGGTCATAGTATTGCTTACTGCATCGAATGATACGGCGGTATTTTTTTGAGAATACTGCGAAGCTATGTCTGCTTCGATGCGGTTCTTTTCAGATGAAATACTCTTTTCTCTCAGCCGTTTTTCAATTGTTTCCAATGCACGTTTCTTGTTTTTAAGTTGCGAACGTTCGTCCTGACAGACAACGCTCAGACCCGTAGGCAAGTGGGTAATTCTGACGGCGGTCTCCACCTTGTTTATATTCTGACCGCCCGCACCGTGAGAATGAAAAACGTCAATCTTCAAATCGCTTTCAGATAGCACTTCGATTATTGTAGCCTGCGTTACGGCAAAGCACAGCTCCTCGCAAGGCGACTGCGCGGTATGCACCTTGTGTGCGCCCGTAATCGGAATAAGGCGCGAGGTTATGTCCGCGCCCTCGGCAATGAACGAAATTTCCTGCACAAAGCCGCTTTTTGCCGTCACAACCTTTTCATCCTTTATTTTCGCGCCGTGCAATAAAAGGTCGGACTTAATAAGAGAAAACAGCGCCGCGCCGAACCTGGACGAACCCTCTTTCAATTTAAACCGACAATATGTACTCTCTTCCGTGTGCTTGCAGCCGAGCGCATCTGCAAGAGCTGTCGATGTCTGTGCGGCGGTCTTTTTTAAGGACGAGATTTCTTTGTATATCTCCGCACGCTCTTCGTCGGAACTTGCTTCTGAAAGAAGCGCGTAAACCGCCTTTTCGTCTTCAAGCGCAGAAATAAGCTCGGAAAGCTTGTCCTTTAAAAATTTTAATTGATTGTATTTCGATAAAACCGACAGATAATACGCCTTGTCCGCCTGTACTTCGGGATATTCCAAAAGCTCCTTTGTTTCCTCAAAGTCGTTAAGCACTTTTCTTGTAGCGTCGATAATATTGTCGTAAATGCCGTACATATACTGATTATAACATAAATATATCAAAAAGTCATTTAGAAATAATAAACAAAGCGGTTAAATCAAGCAACTGCTTGATTTAACCGCTAATACTTAATAAGAACTCGTCATATTGTCAATTGAAATACCGTAGCCGCGCGTCGGGTCGTTTACGAACACGTGGGTAACTGCGCCTATGAGCTTGCCGTTTTGAACTATGGGGCTTCCGCTCATTCCCTGTACTATGCCGCCTGCCTTTTCGAGTATGCGTTTGTCGTTGATTTTGATTACGTAGTTGCGATTATTCTTATTTTCCGCGTCTACTTTGACAATAGAAATTTCATACTTTTCGCAGGTATTGCCGTTTAACGTAGAGTAAATATAAGCTTTCCCGATAGTAGCTTCGCTTACGCTTCCCATCTTAACGCGCGTCAGGTTTGAAACGTTAAAATCTTTTGCAAGATCTCCGAAAATTCCGCACTGGGTATTCTCTTTAATCACGCCGAACATCTGCGAGTTATCGAAAAATCCTCTCAATTCACCGGGATTTCCTCTCAATCCCTTCTTCACGTCGTATATAGAACAATCGTATAAACATCCGCCGTTGATTGCAATTGCGTTTCCGTTTTCGTCGTTTACGGGGTGCCCGAGCGAGCCGAACTTATTATTCGTTTTGTCGATATAAGTAACCGTTCCAATTCCGTTAATACTGTCTTTAACTAAAAGTCCCAGCTTCTTTTTTCCGCTTGTCTTGTCTATTGCGGGTTGCAGATTTATCTCAACCGATTCACCCGCGCGGTTAATAAGCAAATTATACTTTGCAAAATCCTCCGAAAGCGCCTCGGTAAGCATGTTTGCCGACGTAATCTCGATATCGTTTAATTTCTTGATTATATCGCCGCTCTTGACGCCGCCTTCCCTTGCAGGACAGACCATACCGCTTTCGGTATTTATTTCGCACATTCCGATAACTTCCACGTTCTGAGTATTCAGAACAAATCCTGCGGGAAACCCGCCTATATAGAATTCGTCGGTCGGCACCGCGTACACGCGCATAACCGACAGACTACAAATTACTGCGGCGCAAAAAATAACGCCCAACAATATTTTAGTAAACTTTTTAAAAGAAAGCATACAAATATTGTGAGCAGTTATAATCTAAATATTCAGTTAAAAGTTGGAATTATCCGTTTTAAAAATTGCCGAATTGTGACAGCAGTTCCTCGGCGTGTTCTCTCGCCGCGTCGGTTGCAATGCTGCCGGTAAGCCGAATAATTTCTTCCACTCTCTCCTGTTTCGAGAGCCGCTTTATACTCGTAACCGTCTTTTCACCGCCGGCGTCGCTCTTTGAAATCAGGTACTGAGCGCTTGCCGCCGCACACACCTGCGGTAAGTGTGATACAGCTATAATCTGCGTTTCATTGCTTATCGCAACAAACTTTTCCGCTACCGTTCTCGCCGTTACTCCGCTTATGCCCGCGTCGATTTCGTCGAAAATGTAAGTAGAAATGCCGTTTATGCTCTTCAACTGCGTCTTTATGGCAAGCATAAATCTGCTCATTTCGCCGCCGCTTATTACTTTGCTTAAAGGCTTGGGCGGCTCGCCCTTGTTAGCCGAGAACATAAAGCAAACTTTGTCGGCGCCGCTGCCGCTGACTACAATGCTGTTTTTATCGTATTCCGCAAAATCTACGAAAAATTTTGCGTTCGGTATATTGAGAGATTTAAGCTGTTCTTCTACGGCGCTGCAAAAGTCTTTACACTTATTTTTGCGCAACTTGGTAATATTTACGCAAACTTCGTATATTTTGCCGTCGGTTTCAGCAATTTTCTTATTCAGTTTTTCAAGCTCTGCCGCGGCGTCGTTTAATTGATTGTATTGCTCCCTCGCGTTTTCGAGATAAGTCAAAACCTGCTCTTCGTCCGCGCCGTATTTGCGTGTAAGCGATTTAATTAAATCGAGTCTTTCTTCGACCAGCCTTGCGTCGCTTTCGTCAAAGTTGAGATTATCGGCAAGGTCTGCTACCGTTTCCTTTAAATCTTCCGCCTCGATTGTCAGATTGTCGAGCCTTTCGCAAACGTCTTCGTACTCTTTGTCGATATCCGATACGGAGCTAAGCTGTCGGTGGGCGGCGGAAAGCAAATCGATACAGCCGTTATCCGCGCTCAATATTTCTCTCACTGCGCAGATAGCCGAAATCACTTTTTCGGCGTTATCATACAATTTCTTTTTTGCTTTAAGCCGTTCGGTTTCGCCCGCCGTCAGATTTGCCTTCTCTATTTCAGCAATCTGATAGGCAAGCATATCCAACTTTTGCGCTCTCTCCTGCTCACTTCCGCCGAGACTTGCGATTTTGTCCTCGCATTCCTTTTTCAAAGAAAGCAATCCGGAAAGCTCGCCTTTAAGAGCGGTAAGCTTTTCTCCGCAAAGAGTGTCGATAACGCTTAACTGATTGTTTTCGCTTAAAAGAAAAAAATGCTCGCTCTGTCCGTGAACGTCGACAAGGAGCGCAGCGATTTTTTTCAGCATACCCGTAGTAACGCTGTTGCCGTTAACTTTAATTGAGCCTCTGCCGTCCTGCGAGAACTTACGCGAAATAATCAGAGTATCGTCGGCGTCAATATCCAGTTCGTCCAAAACATTTGCAACCGCATCGTTTCCGAACAGTGAAAATTCGGCTTTGACAAGCACCTCCGAAGCTCCGTAACGAATCATGGATTTATCAGCCTTAGACCCCAAAACGAAATTGATTGAGTCTAAAATAACCGATTTACCCGAGCCCGTTTCACCCGAAAGCACGTTGAACTTGTCGTCGAAAGATATTTCAGCCTCTTCGATTAAGGCAACGTTTTTGATATACAGTCTATCGAGCATTATTTTATATATTCTCTCAATCTCGAAACGACGGACGGCGTGTTCTCGTTGCTGTCAACGACGATCATAACTGTGTCGTCACCCGCAACCGTACCGATAATTTCCTTATACTGCAACATATCGATGAAAGCGCCTGCGGTCGAGCCGTTGCCGCGCATCGTCTTAATGATTATAAGGTTGTTTGCGGAATTGACGGACTGAACGCATTCACGGAAAAGATTACGCATCTTATTGTTGACTGCGTCGCCGCCGCCCTCGATGTATGCGTACTTATACTTCTTCGTCGTGCCTGCAACTTTATAGAGTTTCAAATCCTTAATATCTCTCGATATGGTGGCTTGAGTGACGTTAAAGTTACGTTTAACAAGTTCGGCACAAAGTTCGTCCTGTGTTTCGATATCTTTTTCTGCAATAATTTCCAAAATCATTGCCTGTCTTGCGTTTCTATGCATCATTTACTCCATATGTTAAGTTTTATCAATAGTTTATTAAAAAAGTTATTATCTTCAACCGAAATAAATTCGGTAAAACATTCCGATTTTCTAATCGTAATAACGTCAAATCCGTTTAATGTATCCGTAACTCTGCCGTCGACTATAAGGTTGAGCGTGCAGTTCTTTTCCGTCTGGTTTACCTTTACCGTCGATTGGTCGCTGAAAACTATCGGGCGAGAATGTAACGAGTGCGGGCAAATCGGCGTCATAATAAACGCAGCCAAATCGGGCGATAAAATCGAGCCACCCGCTGAGAGCGAATAAGCCGTAGAACCCGTCGGGGTGCTGATTATCAGTCCGTCGGATGAAAAATTATCCACCGTCACACCGTCGATTTCCGCGTGAAGGTTTACGGTATTACTGAAAGAATTGCCCGTTGTGCACCGTTGAAGTACGACTTCGTTTAATGCAAGGTAATTTTTACCGCGGAATTCCACGTTCAGCATACTGCGCCTGACTGTTTTGAAGTCGCCGTTTAAAATAACCGACAGCGCCTGAGAGAGCTGATTGGACTCGAAATCGGTCAAAAAACCCATATGCCCGAAGTTTATGCCGAGTATCTTTACGCCGTGGCGCGCACACTCGCTGGCAACCGCAAGAATCGTGCCGTCGCCGCCGAGTACCAAAAGCACGTCGAGCGTCTTTATATAAGCGACGTCGGTTATCAAAGCGCACTCTATACCGTTCGGTTTCAGAGCGGAAAAAATCTTGCCGAGGTACTCTTCCTGCTCGGCTTTATACTTATCGTTAAGGTATATTCCCACTCTCATATGAATAATTATACCATGCTTTATTCAAATATGCAAATAAGTACGCCAAATTTTTTTATAATTTAACGTACTTAAATAATTGATTTATATTCAGTTTTTGGGTGTGGGTTTTGCACAAAAGAATTAAATATTCCTTATTTTTATCCTTTTTTAGAGGTGCATTGGTTATATTGACAGTCGCAAGTCCTACTTCACACGCAAAGTCATAAATTTTCGTAATAACCTTTTTATGAACGGCGCTGTCCTTAACAATTCCGCCCTTGCCGATATTTTTGCCCTCGCACTCGAACTGCGGCTTTATAAGCGCTATTGCATATCCGCCCTCGTCCAGCACGTCGGCAACGTTCTGTAAAATATAGGTCAAAGATATAAAACTTACGTCGATAACCACTCCGTCTATACGTTCGGAAAACGTTTCCTTAGTAAGATTACGTGCGTTGAAATTATCGAGAATAACTACGTTTTTACATTTAAGACTTTCGTCGAGCTGACTTTCGCCGACGTCTATGCAGTACACCTTTTTTGCGCCGTTCTGAAAAAGACAGTCGGTAAATCCGCCGTTGCTTGCCCCGATATCGGCAAACACCTTGCCTTCGACCGAAAAGCCGAAATCTTTTAATGCTTTACTCAATTTGTAGCCGCCGTTGGATACGAACTGCTCGTCTGGCTGAATAAATGAAATTTCGTCGCCGTCTTTGAATTCGTATGACGGACTGACCTTCTTGCCGTTGATTAAGACTAAGCCTTCTTCGATTGCCTGCGCCGCTTTTGTCCGTGAATTGAACTTGTCGGTCAAATATTTGTCTAATCGCATCTGTTTTCTATGTATTTGATAATTGCATTTTTGTCCGCACCGAACTCCTTGGTAAGCTCCTCGACCGTGCCGTGCGGAATAAATTCGTCCTTGCAGCCGAAGCATTTAACCGAAATTCCGCAGTTATCGGAAAAATAATTGCAGATACTGCTGCCGAATCCGCCAGAAAGCTGGTTATCTTCAATCGTAATAATCAGTTTTTTATTTAAGCTGTCAAGTATTTGCGTATCCAAAGGCTTAACAAACCGCGCGTTTACAACCGTAACGTCACCGTTAAAGTGCGCGTTTACGCCCAAAGCAGTTTTAATCGCCCTTTCACCGCAGGCCAAGATTGCTACGTCAGCGCCGCCGCGGTTGAGATATTCGCATTTCCCGAATTCGAGTTGTCCGTCGCCGCAGTCGAAAACCGTCCGACATTCCTTTGGATATCTGATTGCAAGCGGAGAATTTAAATCAACGCTCGCCGTCAACATTTCCTCGAATTCCGTTATGTCTTTGGGAACGGCTATCGTTAAATTGGGTATCATATTTAAAAAGGATAAATCGAATACGCCCTGATGGGTTTCTCCGTCCTCTCCAGATATACCCGCTCGGTCTATGCAAATTGTCACGGGCAGATTCTGACTGCAAATATCGAGAATGATTTCATCGAACGAACGCTGTAAAAATGTGGAATAAACCGCGTAGTACGGTTTGAGCCCCTGCGCCGCAAGCGCCGCGCACAAAATCGTTGCGTGCTCCTCGCAAATACCTACGTCAATCGAACGGTCGGGATATTTTTCAAAAAACTCCGAAAGCCCCAAACTTGGCGTCATTGCCGCCGTTACCGCAACGATAGATTTATCCGTTTCTGCAAGCGATACCAGCGTTTTACCGAGAACTTCCGAATACGAAGTAATATTCAGTTTGCCGTTGCAAGTTATGCCGTGCGTCTGCTGGGGGTGCTCCTCGCAGAAAGGATATCCCTTGCCCTTCTTGGTCGCAACGTGCAGAATAACCGACTGCGTTTTAAGCTTTTCCTTTATTTCGGAAAGCTTTTCTATCATACGGTCAAGGTCGTTGCCGTCGTAAACGCCGTCGTATGAAAAGCCGAACCTCTCGAAAATATTCGTGTGCTTTTCTACCTTGGCGCGGTAAGCGTCGTTGCGGCTGAGCTGTTCAAGGTATTCGTGCATACTGCCGATGGTCGGTGATATCGACATACCGTTATCGTTTAAAATAACCAGAATATTGGTTTTAAGCGGGCGCAGACTGTTAAAAGCCTCGTAAACCAAGCCGTTGTTGAACGAGCCGTCGCCGATTATTGCTATTACGTTAAAATCCTCGCCTTTAATATCGCGCGCCTTGGCAAACCCGAGGGCCGCCGACACCGACGTGCCCGCATGCCCAGTGTTGTAGCAGTCGTATTCGCTCTCTTCTCTCTTGGGAAAACCAGACGGTCCGCCGCGCTTTCTCAAATTCGTGAATACCGTATCTCTGCCGGACAACAGTTTGTGTGCATAGCATTGATGACCGACGTCGAAAATGAGTTTATCGTCGGGGAAATCGAAAACGTAATGAAGAGCGACGGTCAACTCGATGATGCCGAGATTAGACGACAAGTGACCGCCGTTATTCATAACCGTCTTTATAATTTCTTCCCTCAATCGCTCACACAGTTTCGATAACTCCTCGCGGTTGAGAGATTTTATATCTTTACCGAAAATATCAGTCATACAATCATCCGTCAATTTAAACGTGATTTAACGAAATTTACAACGTCGTGCAAAAACGAAACGTCACCGCTCACGCCGTCTAAAATTCTGTGGCAGTCGTCGCCGACAACGTCGATGCGCAGCTTGCAGGAATCCAATCCGTAAAGTTTAACCGCAGTAAGCTTATCTTCCGTTTCGTCCTTGCCCGTAGTCTTACCGAGATTTTCAAAGCTTCCGCACGCATCCAAAATATCGTCGGTAAGCTGAAAAAGATAGCCGAGCTTTTTCCCGAACTGCTTGAATTCGGAATAATACGCGCCGTTCTTCAACACGCACGGAACGGTCACTGCGGCGATAAGAAGTTTTGCCGTCTTGTTCTCGTATATATATTCAAGCGTATCCTCGTCTGCGTTGCCGTCCTTCTCGTGAGCTATGTCCGCCGACTGTCCCGCTATCATACCGTAAATTCCTGCCGCATCGCATATAAATTTCGCCGCGGATATATACTCGCTGCCTTTAAAACACTCGCCGAAAAGAATCGAATACGCAGTGTTTAAAAGTCCGTCGCCGGCTAAAATTGCGTTTGCCTCGCCGAAAACCTTATGATTTGACGGCTTGCCGCGCCTGAAATCGTCATTGTCCATTGCGGGCAAATCGTCGTGAATGAGCGAGTAAGTGTGAATAAATTCCAAAGCGCAGGCGTACGGAGTTAGCATTTCTTTATCGACACCCAGCACTTCGCCGACCGCATACATAAGAACGGGACGTATACGCTTCCCACCGAGTGAAAGGCTGTATTTCATACTTTCGCCTAAAATCTCGGGCACGGTGGCAATTTCGGCGCAACGTAAATCAAGTTGTTTTAAAAAATAGTTGCGGTATTCTTCGTATTGTAAGTCGAAATTACTCAACTTTTTCGCTCCTTTCGGCAGCCGTGACGGTATTGTATAACAGCATAGTAATTGTCATAGGACCTACGCCACCGGGTACGGGAGTAATATAAGAACACTTGTCCTTCACGTTTTCAAAATCGACGTCGCCGCACAGTTTGCCGTTTTCGTCACGGTTCATACCGACGTCCACGACCACCGCTCCGTCCTTAACCATATCGGCGGTAACAAACTTTGCTCTGCCTATTGCCGCAACCAAAATGTCCGCGCCGCGGCAGATTTCTTTCAGATTGACCGTTTTACTGTGGCATACGGTCACGGTTGCGTCTGCGTTTAAAAGTAGCATAGCCATGGGCTTGCCGACTATATTCGAGCGTCCTATCACAACCGCATTCTTGCCACGCAAAGAAATGCCCTCGCGCTCCAGCATTTTCATAACGCCGTTGGGCGTGCACGCAACGAGGCAACTGCGGTTCATACACAGATTGCCTATATTTTCCTCGCAGAAACCGTCCACGTCCTTGCGCTCGGGTATAAGCTTTAATATCTTTTCTGCGTTCAGGTGCCTGGGTAACGGCAACTGCACCAAAATGCCGTGAATTAAATCGTTGTCGACAAGTTCGCAAACAAGCTCTTCAACCTGCTCCTGACTTGCCTCCGCAGGCAGATAATATGCGTACGACTTAATTCCTACCTCTTCACAGCCCTTAATCTTGTTTCTTACGTATACCTGTGACGCGGGGTCGCTGCCGACGAGGACTACCGCAAGTCCGACCTCTTTACCCGTCGACTGCTTAAACGACTCGACTCTGTTATGTATTTCTCCGCGGATTGCCGCCGAATGTGCCTTTCCGTCGATAATTTTAAACATCGGCTTTACCTCCCGCAACCGCCGAAAGAATACCCGTGATAAATGTTGCGCTCTTTGCGGAAGAATACTTCGAGGCAATGTTTGCCGCCTCGTTCATGGAAACTTTGTCGGGAATGTCATCGAAGTACAGTATTTCGGCAAAGGCTATCATCAAAATGCTTCTGTCCGACGGAAAAATGCGCTTTTCGGGAAAGGACAGCGAGTGCTTGTCCAAAAGCTCGACGAGCTCCGAGCCGTGCTTCCCGATGACGTCGAGCACGCGGTTGCAGTACTCTATATCGTCGGACGTAAGTTCGTTGGCTTTAAAGAGCGAGGTTTTAAGTTCGTCGTCCACCCCGTCGCCGAATTGCGAGGCGTAAAGCAATTTAAAAAGTGTTTCTCTTGCGATTGTTCTCATAATTTTACCAAATATAAATATTCCCTTAAAATATTAAGGGAATAGATTTTTATATAGTCGGGGTTTCGGGGAAGTCGACGTCCTGAACGTGAACATCTACCTTTGCCACTTTGTAATTAGTCATAGATTCGACGTTGTGCTTAATCGACTGCTGAATTCTGAACGCAAGCGACGGAACGTTATACCCGTACTCGACCTTCACGCCGATATCGGCAATAATGCCTTCCTTGTCGAAGTTGAGTTTAATTCCTTTGTTCTTGGTATTCAGCAGGCTTACGCCCTCAACTTCCTCTATTGCAAGCGCCACTATGCCGATAACGATACCCGAATTATACGAGATTTTACCTTTCGAAGTTGTAGTCGGGTCATGTCTTATATGTGCCATAAATACTCCTTAAAGGTGTTTATGCATATGTTGCAGTCACCTTTTAATTAGTATACCACATATTGATAAATATTGCAACTTTTTGAATTAGATTTGTGTGTATACGGGCATTATTATTATGTTCGTGCCGTCTACGCCGAGTTCGGTCGTCAAAAGGTTGTATATCGACATTGCCGCGGACGCGTCGAGTTCGTTGGTGTTAACGAATACGTTTACGTTCTGCGATTCCATACCTATCGATACGACGGCGTCGGTAAAGCCGAGAGATTTGATCATCGTTTCGATTACGAGCTCGTTTTCCATGATGCCTACGATTTTAAGCTTCATATCCATTGCGCTCTCATACTTTTCGCTGCCGGCTTCGTAATTGTCGATTACGCTGTCAATCTGCAAAAGTTCTTCGCTTCTTTTAGACGTTCTTTCGGAACGGAACGACGTAAAGTAGTTAGCCGTCTGAATTGCGTCTGCCTGAGCGGTTGTTCTGCGGTTTACAAGCACTACGTTCAATACTGCCGTTACTGCAAGTAAAAGCACTAGGGAGGACATGATGATAATCTTCTTCTTTTTGGTCATTTTTAAAATCTCCTTATTTATTCATAGCGTATATAGCTATATTATTTTTTTCAATGTTCAACGCTGTTGCCGCCGCGTTTAATATATCGCTTCTGGTCATTAAGTTGCGTGCGCCTTCACAGACGATTACTACTCCTTCCACGCCGTCTTTGCCTTCGGTTATCATAACCTCGGCTTTACCTACGCCGTCTATTTCGGACAGAATACGCATAAGTTTGACCTCGGTTGCCGACCGCGCAACGTCGTTTGAAGAAACGGTGGATATCTTACTTTTGCCTCCGTACAGCAATACCGCAAACGCGACTAAAACTACCAGCAAACAGCTGATTACAAGTATTTTTCTGTGAGACTTTAAATAGTCAGTCAGCCTTTTCATTTACTGTTATATTTATATAGCCCAAGCCTTCCAAATATTCCGTAATTTGTGCGACAGTTTGTACGTTTTCGAAATTTCCGCAAACAGTAACTCCGTTTTCGGCAATTTTATTTCCGTCGTACACTATTTCGACAATACATACGCAGTCAAAGCCCAGATCGTCGTTGACTTTCTGCGTTAAAAGTCTGCTCTGGTTTTGTGCATAAACCTGCGAAACGTAGTTGTAATCGTACGAAGCCGAGCTTTCAGACGGAGTAAAAGTAAAAATTTTGGTAATAGGACTTATCAGCATGCCGATACTTACGAGGCGCAAAACGAAATTCACGCTCTTTTTAAGCTTTCCCTCCGGCACTATAAAGCTGATTATTACGGTTAAAAATATTACGCCTACGGCGGTAAGTAAATATGCTTTCATATAAACGCGTACGACGAATTTAAAATGAGCATTACGACCAAAAAGTACAGGAACGCAACCATCAGTATGCCCGCAATCAGGTACTCTACGTCTTTAGCAAACTCGGAAAAGAGCGAATAGATCGT
Source organism: uncultured Clostridia bacterium (assembly GCA_947177975.1). GTDB lineage: Bacteria > Bacillota > Clostridia > Christensenellales > Borkfalkiaceae > Coproplasma. Next base: position 30,481 of record CAMWWH010000009.1, read on the forward strand.
CTTTTCGCCGAGAGGTTGAGAAATCGCAGCCGTAATTTTGAGCATTACCGAAAACGCTGCCAGCATTATAAGCGGCTGGATTATTTCCGATATCAGCATTACTATGCCGAGTATTCCCAGCGAGCTTCTTACAACCGAGCCCGACATTACGACCATATCCACTCCCGCCGACAAAAAGTTTCCGACTATCGGCACGGAATTGCCGACGAGATATTTCGTAACCTTGAAAAATACTCCGTTGAAGAGCGATGTCGCGGAGCTCTGAACGGTTATAAACAACCCGAAAACCGTCACGGTTATTCCGATTACCCATTTCATAACCGATTTTATCAGCGACGCAACTCCCGTGAACGAAATTTCGGGATTGATTTTAGACGTAAAGTTCAGTACGATTACGGCTATGGTTGCGGGAAATATGAACGAGCTTACGATTTCGATAGCGCCACCGCTTAGAAACAGCGCCGACGGCTGGTAGATTGCCGCGGATTCGCTACCTCCCGTAAGTATGGTCAGCGTTACGAGTATCGGAGTAATTATCTCCACCTGTCTTTTTATATTCGTTATGCACTTTACCGACGTGGAAACAATGCCGAAAAGCATTGACGAAAGTATGAGCATAATAAGCGAAACGCAGGCAAGGCGGATTACCTTTGCCGTCGTCTTGCCTATTATTCCGCCCTCCGCGCCCGAGGATACGGCGCAAAGAATGGAAATTGCGACAATCTGGGCGAATGCGGGCAACATCGAAGTTACGCGGTTAAACAGAACGGATAAAAGTTCGGTTATGTAGTCCGAATAATTTACGCCTAAATTGCCGTTGACAAGATAGCTGACGATTTCTTTCGCCGTATCGCCGAAGCTGAAAAGATAGTCGTTGCCGTATTCGTCGAGATATTTCTGAATTTCCGTTAAATCGAGGCTGTCGATTATCGAAGATATGTTTTCGTTCAGGTCGGCGCCGTCATCGGCGTAGGCGTAAATTCTGCCGCCCAGTGTCAGCGGTAAGGTAAAAATGAATAAAATTACGCAGACCGCAAAAACGATTTTGATTAAGTTAATTGAATTAACTTTACTATTACGCCGAAGAGCGACTGTAAGATGGGAACCGACATTACGAATATTATAATTTTTCCGCATAAAACCAACTTGTCCGCAACCGACTCGAACCCCAAATCCTTGATAGAGCTTGCCGTAAGCTCGATGAGATAGCCCACCCCGACCACTTTGAAAATAATTCTTAAAACCGACTTGTCTATATTGGTCTGCTCCGAAAACTGCTTAATAAATCTGATGCTTTCGGAAAGATAGTCAAATCCGCACAAGACGAGCATAATTCCGCCCGCCGTTACGCACAGAGGCACAAGGTCGGATTTTTGCGATTTTAAAATGAAGGCGCAAACCGCGGTTATAACCGCCACTGCGCATAACTGAAAAACAGGCATTTAGAATACGTCGAATAACTGTTTAATCTGGGTAAACAGATCTGAAATCATTGATATAACCACCGTAAGCGCAATAATCAGCCCGACAAGACTTACAATCGTCGCTATGTCGTCACGGTCGCTCTTTTTTAAAATCTGGCAGACTATCGTAACTATTATGCCGACCGCCGCCAGCTTGAAAATTATACTTATATCCATCGTCACGCAAGTAGTACGGCTATTAAAATGCCCGCCATCAGGCTGAGCTTAAAATACAGTGAGCCGTACTTTTTATATTTTTCTTCGCTCTTTTGCTTTAAATTAAGCAACGTCTGTCCTTTTTCGTTCAAATAAACAAGCTGTGTCGGCGCGTCGGTCTTTCCGATATCGCCTATATAGCGCGATAAAAATTCGCCGTCCTCACCCTTTACGACTCTTTCTCCGCGCATTGCCCTTTTAACGCTGTCGAATTCTTCGGCTACCACGGCTACCTTGTCCTTATTGAATTTTAAGTTCAATATCAGCTTTTTGTTAAAGTCGTAAAACTGTCCGAAGACTTTCATTTCCTTCTTCATTTCAGCCGAGATTGCCATTCCCAATCCGCCCGACAGAAGAACAATTGCAAACAGTATCAAAATTTTTATCATATACTACGATTTCTCTGCCTATACCGTGCAGCTCTACGTACAGCCCGAACGGCAAATTTTTGAGTTTGTTTCTGTCGGTAATATGCGACGAGGCAATTACCGCAATGCCGCAGTCGGTTGCGTATCCGACCGCGTTTACGTCGTCGTTTCCGTAAAGCTCGTCGGTTATTATGACGTCGGGGCGCATAACCCTTATCGAGTTTTTGAACGCGGTTATTTTATTGCCGCCGCGCACGATATCGCACCCTTTGCCTAAATCGAACCCTTTACCGTCGCCGTCCGCCGCCGCAATTTCGTTCCTTTCATCGAAAATCAATACGCTTAAATCCGTGTTTTGTGAAAGCTTGCGCGCCAAGTCCCTCAATAAAGTCGTTTTACCGAAGCCGGGCGGTGAAAAAATAAGAGTATTTTTTATACCGTTTTCGCAAACCGGGCCGTAAATTCCGTCGGCCGCACCGCAAACGTCGTGCGGTATGCGGATATTTAAAGAGGTTACGCGCTTTACAGTGACGATTTCTCCTCCCTGCATAACGTACTCGCCCGCTATACCTATCCTTACGCCGCCGTCAACGGTAATAAATCCGTCTTTCAGTTGTTCGGAATATACGTAAACGTTGCCGCTCATAGACGCGTTCAACACGTTTTCGGCATTGACGCAAGTTAACGCTTGTGCGGAATTTGAAGTTACTCCGTACTCGTTGATATACTTATATTCGCCGCGGTACTGAATAATGACAGGTTGTCCGCTCCGCAAACGTATTTCGTTCAGATAATTGAAGTTGACATTGTTTAGCGCGGATAGAATTTCCGACGGCAGAAAGTATAAATTCATACTATAATTTATTAAAAAGCATAAAAAAAATAACCGCCGAAGCGGTTATTCGAATTATTGCGATTTATTTATCAAGATATAAACTTAAAAGTTGTAAGTTATCGGTTAAGAATTTGTCGAGCTCCTCGGGGCTGAGTTTCTTAAACGACAGCAACGCAAGCGAATATACGTGCTTTGCCACAAACTTCTGCTTGTCGTCGGGCAAGTCTTTGATTTTTGCCACGATAGGATTAGCCGTGTTTACGATAAGCGTTTTACCCATCTTATCGTCGGTCATACCGTAAAACTGCCCCATTTCCGAGTACCTTCTCATATACTCGTCCACGTTGATAATCGCTGGCACGTCGCCGTTTTTGAGGTGCTGCGTTTTGACCGTTACCGTTTCGTCGGCAATCGCGTTTTTGAAAATGTCGGTAAGAACGCTGTCTTCCGCCGCGTCGTCGCCTTTGAGCGCGCCCGCAACGTCCGCGTCAATTCGCATAAACTTGACCTTGTCGGGCATTTTGTACTCGATAAAGCTTATAAAATGCGGGTCGATAAAGGTGTCGCAATTCAGTGCGTTGAGCCCGTTGTCCTTAAACATTTTAATGTATTGCGCCTGCTGCTGAGGGTCGGATACGTAATAGACGGTCTTAGGCTTGCTCTCCTTCTTCTCACCTTCCTTCGGCTCTTCTTCGGGGTCAAGGAATTCGGACAGCGGTTTGTAGTTGCCGTCAAGGTCTTTCCAGATAATAACGTCTTTTACTTTATCGTAGAACTCGTTTTCCTTAATGCAGCCAAATTTGATGAAGTTTGCAAGGTCGCTCCAACATTCTTCGTACTTCGCTCTGTCGTTTTTGTAAAGCGCGGTGAGCTTGTCGGCAACTTTCTTTATTATATATTTTGTTATGCGCTGTACCTGCTTGTCGTTTTGCAGGAACGAACGCGATACGTTTAATGGAATGTCGGGGCAGTCGATAACGCCGTTTAACAGCATTAAGAACTCGGGAATGACTTCTTTAATGTTGTCGGCGATAAATACCTGATTGCAGTACAGCTTGACTTTGCCGCGCTCCAACTCCACCTTGTTTTTCACCTTGGGGAAATAGAGTATGCCTTTCAGCTTGAAAGGATAGTCCATATCGAGGTGCACCCAGAAAATCGGCGCTTCGTAGTCCATAAACGTGTCGGTGTAGAAGTTTTTGTACTCCTCGTCCG
>CAMWWH010000010.1 GCA_947177975.1 uncultured Clostridia bacterium
CGCCCGTAAGCTCTGCAAGCCTCTTTGCAACGGGAGCGAGGGTGAGCTTTTTGGGCTCGTCCTTTTTAGCCTTTTCGATAATAGCTTCGGCAGTGGTTTCGCCCGCCTCGACCTTCTTCTTGTCCTTCTTGTTGAGCTTGACCTCGTCCGAGAAGATGGAGTGGGGCTTGCCCATATGCGAGCAAAGGGTAACGCGAGCGCCCGCGTCCAAAAGATATTTGATGGTGGGGAGCGCGCCGATAATTCTGTTTTCGTCAGTGATGACGCCGTCTTTCATGGGTACGTTGAAGTCGCACCTTACGAGTACTTTTTTGCCTTTAAGATTTTTCAAATCTTTAACCGACATTTTGTTCATTTAAAAACACCTCGAATTTTTTATTTTTGTCGCTTACCATTATAAAAATAATTCCAAATATTGTCAAATAAAATGGGGGAGCATAAAAGTGATAAAACGAACGTTTTAAATAATTGACTTTCCTGAAAATGAATGATAGAATTAAGGACAAGCAGAGAGGGAACTCCCTCCGACGGTTAGCACTTCCTACAAAAGGGGGGTGGTATTTATGAGTAATGAATACATAATCGCCTTGCTTAAACTTGTTGAGCAAGGCATAGTATCTTCGATTACTGTTACAAAAGAAATAGTAACTATACGCATAAAAAAATAACCGTCCATGTTTAGCCGACAGGTGACGGTTATTTTTAACTTCAACTAAGGCTAACCGTTTGGGGGTTGCCCTCTTTGTGATTTTATTATAGCACCGACATTACACCTTGTCAATACTTTGGCAAGGTTTTTTAACTTTCTCTGCCGAGAATAAAATCGACGGAACACTCCAAATGCTCGGCAACCTTTTTTAAATTGTCCAAAGACGGAAGCGATTTTCCATTAAACCAATTATGCAAAACGCTCCAAGAAATATTCGCGCTTTTCTGAAATTCGTATTGCGATACGCCACGCTCTTTTAAAATACTTTTCAATCTTGCTCCAAACGGTTTGACGGGAGCATATTTTCTGTTTCTTTCGGGATAATCTTTATTGCCAATCAAAAAGTCTGCCGAGCAATTAAAAAATTCAACTAATCGAACAAAAACTTCAAAAGTCGGCAGTGCTTTGTTATTTAAATATAATGATAATTTCGGTCTTGAAGTGTTCAGTTTATCCGCCAAAGTTTTCTGCGTTAAACCGTCCTCGTTCATAAGTTCCAAAAGCTGTTCAGACAGTTTCGACATTTTTCCCTCAAAGTAGTGTTATTTCTACAATTTATTATCTTCTGAACAATAACTTTTTGCTTGATAAGTTAAAGTTCAGAAGATATAATTTAAGTACACTCAAATTGCGCAAAAGAGGTGAATAAAAAACGAAAGGATAATTTGATTATGGACGCACAAAAAGAAAATCTTACACAGAAAAAAATAGACGTAATTTTCGACGCGGTAAATAGACTAAGAAAAATTAAAAACAGAGAGCTTACTCAAAAGGAAATCGAAAAGTTGATTTATAAAGTGCGCAGTGTTGCGTAAAATCAAAACTTGTGTTATACTTGAAATATATTAAGTTTCAAGGTAGTAAAATATGAAGATATGTGTTGCGGGGCTGGGGCTTATCGGCGGCTCTATGTGTATGGCTTTAAAGCGCGCGGGCTATAAGGTGGACGGGTACAACCGTTCCGCCGAGCCCTTGGGATACGCTTTGAAAAACGGTATTATCGACAACGTTGCGACAAGCTTCGAAAGCTACGACGTTGTGTTCGTCGCTCTGCCGCCCAAACCCACGGTGGGTTTTATAATCGGCACGGACTTTAAAGAGGGCGCAATAGTCGCGGATATCTGCGGCGTGAAAAAGTATATCGAGGACGCCGTCTACGCGGCAAAGCTCGATATAAAATACGTGGGCACTCACCCAATGGCGGGCAAGGAAGTTTCGGGTGTGGAAAATGCGTGCGCCGACCTCTTCGATAAGGCGAGTATGGTCGTTACCCGCGGGATATGTGCCGACGAACGCGCAATTTCCACTATAAAAGAGCTTGTTAAAGATATGGGCTTCGCGCGCATCGTTGAGTGTTCTGCGGAGCTTCACGACAAAAAAATCGCGTACACCTCGCAGCTTGCGCACGTCGTTTCCAACTGCTACGTAAACGACCCCGAAATAGACGGTTGCTTGGGCTTTACTGGCGGCAGTTTTCAGGATATGACGCGCATTGCGGGCGTCGACGAAAATATCTGGTCGGAGCTGTATCTTTTAAACGGCGACAATCTTTTAGAAAAGGCGGAGACGCTGTACAAGTCTTTGGGCGGTTTTATCGCCGCGCTGAAAGAGGCGAAGGAAAGCGGCAATGCGGAAGCGGTAAGAAAAAATCTGACGGTGGGCGCAACCGCGTACCGCAACGGTAAGGCGAATAATTTTACGGGTGACGGAATAACCGTAACGGAGCTGAAATGAAATACTCACTTGAAATAACTCAGAAATCGGACGGCGAAAGCAGCACGGTGGCGGTGGACGCGAGCGGCGAGGTCTACGGTGACGTTCTGATTTTACACTATATTTTCGACAGCGCCGAGTACAGTCTGGAAATAAGCGATAGCGAAATGGCGCAGAACAGGTTCGGCGCAATCAAACTTTCCATGCGCTTTATCGAGGGGCGCACGACTGCCGCGCGCTTTGACGACGGCGTCAACGGCGGCGAGTTCCCGATATTTACGCGAAAGCTCGAAGTGCATTTCGACGGCGCGGACTGCAAAGCCGAATGTGAATTTTCCTACGGCGAGGACGGCGACGTCGTGAATTTATCCGTCGCGGCAAGCGTATTTCAATAATGACGTAATCCCTTGACATTTCGCAAGATATTATTTACAATAATACGGATAGGAAAAAGGTCATGAAAATCAGTTATTTAGGTCATTCGAGTTTTCTTTTAACGGAGAGTACGGGCACGGCGATAGTCACCGACCCCTACGAAAAGTCAATCGGTTACGATATGCCGAAGGTATCGGCTGACGCGGTTACCGTTTCGCATCACCACTACGACCACGACAACGTAAAAGCCGTGGACGGCGCGCCCGTAATTTTAGACAAAGAGCAGGGTTACGAACTGCCCGGAGTGGTAATAAATGCAGTAAAGAGCTGTCACGACGACCAAGGCGGCGCGTTGCGCGGCGAAAACGTCATATTCAAGTTCCGTATGGACGGACTCGACGTGTGCCATTTGGGCGACTTGGGCGAGGAGTGCTCGCCCGCGCTTATCGAGGCGATTTTGCCCGTCAACGTGCTTTTAATTCCCGTGGGCGGCAACTACACGATTGACGCGAAGATGGCAAAGGAGTACGTCGACCGTCTTATGCCCGACGTGGTTATTCCCATGCATTACCGCACTAAGGGGTGCGTGATTGACATAGACAAGGTTGACGAATTCGTGTCGCTTATGGAGGACGACGGTATCGAGTGCGAGGAAGCGGGCGCCGAAATCGAACTCACCCGCGACGACGTCGACGGTGAAACCACTCGCGTAATCGTCATGAAATAACCCGTAAAAAGTTTACGGCTCTCTCTTTTCTTTATAAAATTCATATTTTAAGTTTTACGTTTCATAAGTTATAATTCAAAAGTTATAATTCAAACCATCATTTTTTTCAATCTCATTCTTTAATTTTTCAATTTAATCGGGAGGCAGCATTTTAATGGATTTAGCCGACAGCATAAGGATTAAGCTCGACAGTAAGGGTATTCGCGAGCTTTGGCAGATAGGCAGAGCAGTGGGAGTAGCTTTTCCCACGAAAAAGAAGAAAGGGGAGCTTATCGACGATATTATATCTATCGCAAAGAGCGAGACAGAGCCTTGTCCCCGCTCCACGCGCGGCGCACCGCCCAAGTCGGAGGATTACGACGCGGACCTCGTCGACGAAATTTTCAAGTGCAAGCAATTTTATGCTCGGCTTGAAAGCGAGCGCGAGGAGCAGTCGGACGACGGCGTTTTGACCGTGGCTTCCGACGAAGAGGACGACGAGGCAACCTATTCGGGCGTTTTGGAACCTACCGAAAAATTCTGGTTTCTGCGCACTCAGAATATGCAGATAACCTCGTCGAACGACGTGTTTATGCACCTTTCGTTCGTCAACCGTTTCCGCCTTCGCACGGGCGACAAAATAGTGTGCAAGGCAAAGCGCAGAAAACCCAACGAGTGCCCCGGCGTCACCTATATCATAAGCGTCAACGGCCGCTCGCCCGACACCCCGCGCGGCTTGCCCTTCGAGAGCCTGACCCCCTGTTATCCCGACAGGCGCATAACCTTGGAAAGAGCGGACGGCAATCTTACCGACAGAGTAATAGACTTGTTCTCGCCCATAGGCTTCGGACAGAGGGCGCTCATCGTTTCGCCCCCCAAGGCGGGCAAGACGACTATGCTCAAAAACATTGCAAGCGGTATCCGCCATAACCACCCCGAGGCTCTCGTCATCGTGCTTTTGGTCGACGAGCGCCCCGAGGAAGTGACCGACATTATCCGTTCGGTCGACGGTGCGGAAGTAATATATTCGACCTTCGACAAGGGCGACGTGCACCACACGCACATTGCGGGGCTTACGCTCGAATACGCAAAGCGGCAGGCTGAAACGGGCAGGGACGTCGTACTGCTTTTGGATAGTATAACACGACTTGCGCGTGCGCACAACGCGCTTGCAAACTCGGGCAGAACGCTCTCGGGCGGACTTGACCCGCAGGCGCTCGTCGAGCCCAAGCGCTTTTTCGGCGCGGCGCGCAATATCGAAAACGGCGGCTCGCTGACCATTATCGCAACGGCGCTCGTCGATACGGGCAGCCGTCTGGACGACATAATTTACGAGGAATTCAAGTCGACGGGCAATATGGAAATCGTGCTTTCCCGCCAGCTTGCGGAACGCAGGGTATTCCCCGCAATCGACATACGCTCGTCGGGCGCGAGAAAGGAAGAACTGCTTTTAAACGAAAACGAGCTCGGCTGTGCGGCGGTAATCCGCGGACAGCTCGGCAGAAATTTAACCGAGGAAGAGCTGTACTCGTCGATGAAAAAGTCGGCGGACAATCAGGAATTCTGCACGAAATCGCAGGCGTTTTTCAAGGTGACGGGCAGAAAATAAAGTGCGTTAATCGGCACATAGTAGGGCACTAATGGCTACGGATAACAGTATTTTTATTGATAAAGTTAAGATAGTAATCAAGTCGGGCGACGGCGGCGACGGTATGAATTCGTTCAAGGCTTACAAGGGTAAGCCCGCGTGCGGACCGGACGGCGGCGACGGCGGCAAGGGCGGCGATGTGTACTTTTTTGCGGACGCGTCTTTAAACACGCTCTTGCCTTTCAGATACAAGACAAAGTACGTTGCGGGCAACGGCGAGCGCGGCGGCACCAACCAGTGCTTCGGCAAGAGCGGCGACGACGTGATAATCCGCGTGCCCGTCGGTACGGTCGTCAAGGACTTGGCTACAGGCTCGGTCATTGCCGATATGTTTACGGCGGGCGATAAAAAGCTCGTGGCGGAGGGCGGCAGAGGCGGTAAAGGCAACGTCCGCTTTACCACCGCAAGAAGGCACGCTCCCAACTTTGCGCAGAAGGGCGAAAAGACCGAACTGCACGAAATCCTTTTGGAACTCAAAGTCATAGCCGACGTCGGATTGATAGGTTTTCCCAACGTGGGCAAGTCGACGTTGCTTTCCAAAATTTCGGCGGCGCGCCCCAAGATTGCCAACTATCATTTCACGACCCTTTCGCCCAACCTCGGCGTTGTAAGGGTGTACGACGATACATTTGTCGCGGCGGATATCCCCGGTTTAATCGAGGGCGCGGCGAAAGGCGCGGGCTTGGGTCACGACTTTTTGCGGCACATCGAGCGCACGCGTATGCTCGTGCACGTCGTGGATATCTCGGGTATGGAGGAGCGCGACCCGCTTGACGATTTTGTAAAAATCAATTCGGAACTCAAAGAATATTCCGAGAAGCTTGCCGCGTTGCCTCAGATAGTCGCACTTAACAAATGCGACGTTGCGGGCGCGGAGGAAAACGTAAAAGCGTTCAAGAAGAAGTACGGCAAAAAGTACAAAATTTTCCCGATAACCGCGGTGAGCGGCGAGGGCACGGAAGAACTTATCGTTGCGGTAAACGAGCTTTTAAAAACTCTGCCCGCGGCGACTCCTGTCGAGGCGGACGAGAATTTCACCTACCGCAAGAGCGGCAATCTCGACTACGAAATATACGTGGACGACGACGGCGCGTACGTTATTGTCGGCGCGCTTGTGGACATGCTCTGCCGCAACGTTGCCCTAAACGACGCGGAATCGATGGCGTACTTCCAGAAGATTTTACGCGAAAAGGGAGTTATCGCCCAGCTCAAACGAATGGGCATAAACGAAAAAGATACGGTCATAGTCGGCGACGTCGAGTTTGAGTTCGTCGATTAACTTTATACTTCGCATAAGGAGCATATATGAAGAAATTTTTAATCAGCACTCTTGCTGTACTGCTTCTCGTAGTATCTTTGCTCAGCGGGTGTGCGCTCGATAAAGACCCTTGGACATATAAAAAAGAAGAAAACGGATTTTATTATTGTTATGAAAATGAAGAAGGTAAAGTTGTAAGAAGTAAGATAAATGCGAAATCCTCTGTAATAATCGGTTTAACTTATGAGAAAAAAATCACTAAAGAATTAGTTATACCGGAAAAATTAGGCGGACGTAAAGTAACAGGTATCGGGAAGTCACATTGTGTATTTATTACAGCGGAATGGAAGTATTATGGGATTGAAGCGAATAATATTGAAAAAATAGTGATTAATAATCATTTGCAAATATCTTATGTCAATGATTTTAAAGGTGATTATATCGTTAATGATATAGTACATTTATATGGCACAGAGTTCAGAGTGGTTGTAAATATAGACACAATCCCGACTGAAATTTGTCCGCAGTATGTTGAGCAGGACAATACGGCTACTGTTTTTAACGCAACGGGAGGAGAACTGAAAACTTATTTTATTGTGGCTCATCAAGGGAGATTATTACCAAAGCCCGAAGACCCGACAAAAGAAGGATATGCTTTTGCAGGTTGGTATACGGATGAAACCTGCAACAATGAGTGGAACTTTGAAACGGATACGGTTAAAGAAGATATAACACTGTATGCAAAGTGGGAGATAATATAAAAGGATAAAATTATGTTGACGAGTAAACAGAGGAGTAAATTAAAAGCCCTTGCCGCAAATATCGACCCGATAGGTCAGGTGGGCAAGGACGGAATAGGCGAAAATATGCTCAAAAGCTTTTCGGACTGTCTGGAAGCGCGCGAGCTTATAAAGGTGCACATTCTCGAAAACGCGGACGGCGACCCTCAGGATATAGGCAGGGAGCTTGCAGCTCAGCTCAACGCAGAGTGCGTAATAGTCATAGGCAGAAAGGCGGTTTTGTACCGCAAATCGTCCAAGAAAGATTTTAAGCATATTCAACTCGGCTGACTGCTTATCAAAACGCTGACGGCGGAAAGCCCCATTAAAATTCCGCCGAATACGATATAGTAGAGCGGGTAAAAGGTAAAGAACGAGAAAAAGAGCAGAGTAAGTCCGCTGAAAAAGAGGGGCGCGCAAATCTTACGGTTGAAGCGCTTTTTGATGCGTTTGAACACGTTCGGCTTCTTCACGTTGCCGAGTGCGTACTTTTCGGGAAGCAGGTTTTTGTCCTTTAAAAGCGCGTAGATTTCCGCAACGGTCACGATTTGAATAGAGAAATCTTCGGCAAGCGAAAGGGCGGCTGGCGAGATTTCACAGCAGTAAATATGCTTGGTCTTTTTAACGTTGACGCGTATTATTTCGGCTATATCGTCGGAAGACAGCGGCGACATTTTAAAGTTGAAAAAGTAGATATTTTCGTCCGACTGCAAGCGTTTACCCCGCACATATGTGCCTTCCAACGCTTTTTCGAACAGATTTAAAAGGTATTCTTCGCCGCAGACGGAAAGGTGCAGGGAGAGCGACTTTTTCTCGTTTTCCGAAAGGGTTAATATAAGCCGCTTTTTGCGCTTGGATATAAGCACGTTAAAGGCGATAAGTCCGCACACTGCGGCTGTGCCTATTGCGACTATCAGCGCGGTCTGTGCGTTGCGCGTATAAAAGCGTACGCCCGTAAAGCATAAAATGAACGCGCAAAGGGTAAAAAATATAACGTCGGAAATCAAAGCAAAATTCAGTTTTCTCATACGTTGAATTATTGACTTAAATTACGGTAGATATACGGTATGAAAATCGCAATATTCGGAGGAGCATTCAACCCCGTCCACCGCGAACACGTAAATTTGGCGCGCGCGGCGGTAAGGGAATTGGGGCTCGACAAAATAATAATAATGCCCACGGCGGTCAGCCCTCACAAGAGCGGGCGGATTGTCGCGGATTTCTGGCAGCGCTACGAAATGTGCCGCCTTGCCTTTGCCAGCGTTCCGCAGGCGGAGATAAGCAACTTCGAGCTGACCCACGGCGGAGTTTCCTACACTTATCTTACCTGCGAACACTTTGCCGAAATTTACAAGGACGCGAAGAAGTGGTTTTTAATCGGCGCGGATATGCTTGAAAATTTCCCGCAGTGGAAGCACCCCGAAAGAATACTCGAAAGCTTTTCCCTTGCCGCCTGTGCGCGCGAAAAGCAGGAAGGGTTCGAGGAAAGCAAGTCGCGGGTGGAAAGCCTGTTTTCAACCAAGGTCGCAACGATATCTTACGTCGGGGAAAAGGTCAGCTCGACCGAAATACGTACCCTTGCCGCGCTGGGCGAGGACTTCGACAGGTATGTAAACGCGGCGGTAAGTCAATACATTAGGGACAACGCACTCTACTATATGCCCGAGTTGCAGGGGTATAAAAAATTGCTCACTCCCGAGCGCCGCGCCCATACCGTGCGCGTTGCGGTTATGTGTGCAAAAGGAGCGGCGCGCGCAAATCTGACCGAATTACAGGCGATTACAATGGCGGCGCTGCACGACTGCGCGAAAAACCTGCCTGAGGGCAGTCCGCTTTTAAAGGGCTTTACTCCGCCCGATAACGTGCCTCCGCCCGTTCTGCACCAGTACTCGGGCGCGTACGTTGCCGAGCATTATTTCAAAGTTACCGACCCGACGGTTTTGTCGGCGATAGCGTGTCACACCACGGGCAAGGAAAATATGAGCGACGCGGACGCGCTTTTATTCCTTTGCGATTTGCTGGAAGACGGCAGAAAGTTCGAGGGGGTTGAAAGCTTGCGGAAAATTTTTAAACGCGATTTACGCGAGTGCCTGTATGAAGCGCTCAAAAGGCAAATAGAATATTTAAAGAGTACGGACAAGCCCGTAGACGAGCAGACCATGCGGGCATATAATTATATAAAGGATAAAAGAGGATGAGTGAAAATAAAAGCAAACAAAAGACGTTGCAAATCTGCAAGTATCTCAGCGAAAAAAAGGCATACGGCATAGTTTATATCGACGTGGAGAGCAAGAGCTCGCTTTGCGACTACTTCGTAATTTGCAGCGGACGTTCGTCCACGCAGGTCAAATCGCTTGCAGAAAATTTAGAAGAGAAGATGGAAAAGGAGTGCTCGCTTTCACCCCGCCGCCGCGAGGGCGTGCGCGAGGGCAGATGGGCGGTACTCGACTACGAGGACGTAATCGTGCATATTTTCAACGACGAGGAACGCGATTTTTACCGCCTCGAACGCTTGTGGGAGGACGGTAAAAATCTCACGAAATACGAGGAAGAATAACTACTTTTTGAATTGAATTTCCTTCGGCTCGGAATAGGACTTTCTCGCCCGCTTTTTTTCGACTATGTAATAGACGGGCTCGGGCTTTTTTTCGGGTTTTTTCTCGGGCTCGGGCGGTTTCTTCTTTAAGCTGAAAAAGCCGACGACGGCGAGCTTAATAACGTGCACCAACGCAAAACAGACGATAAAAGTTACCAAAATGTACACAAGACCCAACATTGCCATACTTCAAGGATAAAACTTATTCCGAGTAAAAAAATGTAAAATAATATATATAAAGGTGATTTTATGCAGGACGGAACGCAAACGGCAACTTTAACGGAAGATGAGCAATTCAAAGAGTTCAAGCGCATAAAAAGAATGGAGGAAGCGAAGGCGAACGTACTTAAAATCGAGTGCGACTGCCTTTCGCCGTACACCGACAAGACGTCGCTTAAAGAGACGTGTAAGACGGCAAACTCGCTGGAGATAGGCGCGATAGTCGTGTTCCCCAACTACGTAAAGGCGTGCGTAAACGCACTCGGCAAGGACCCGCAGGTATCGCTTATTGCGGCGGTAAGCTATCCTTACGGCGAGGAAACGACCGAGGTCAAGGCTGCGGCGGTCAAGCGCGCGGTCAAGGACGGCGTGGACGAGGTGGAGGTTTGCGCGCCGACGGCTTTCCTTCGCGACGGCAATCTTGCATACTTTAAAAAGGAATGTAAGAAAATCAAAAAGGCGGGAAAAAACTGCGCCGTGCGCGTAATTTTAGACTGCTCGATTTTAAGCGAAAAGGAGCTTTACAAGGCGGCGGTGACTGCAGCGGACGCGGGAATAAACTGTTTAAGACTTAACGGCGCGGACGGAGAAACGGTCGGAAAAATTAAGTCGGCGGTAAAGGGCAAGTGTCTCATTAAAGCGGATAAAGCGGACAGCGTTACGTCGTTCACCACCCTTTGCACGATGGGCGCGGATACGGTTTCCTGCACGCAGGCACTAAACCTTGCGCAGTATATTTTAAAAGAGGCGGAAACGGAGTAAATATGCGTTAAACGGCATATATGTACGGGGCAACGATATCGTTGCCCCGTTTATCTTATTAAAATTAACTTCTTTCTCGCTCTTGTGAGAGCCGTGTACAGCCAGCGGTTTTTATCCTCTTTAAAGGCGAAGCTCTCGTCGAAGATAATCACGTTGTCGAACTCCGACCCCTGCGCCTTGTGACAGGAAATGCAGTAACCGTACTCGAAACGGTTGAGGGTAAACACGCCCGTTGCCTCGCCGTTTTCGTCGAACTTGGCGAACGTGTCGCCGTGCTTGTAGCGGTATTCGCCGTCCTCGAAAATACCCGTGTCGAAGGGGAGCGCCTCGGGGCAGTTCTCGTCTAAAAAGTCGGGCTTGAACTGCGTGAACCCCATATGCGAATTCAAATCGTAAAAGGGCTCGATTGCCGTGCCGATTATGCCGTTCACAAGGTTAAATCTCGCTTCGCCGTCGATAAACGTTTCCCAGTTATTGAGTGTGCATATGAGCTTATCGCCATTTTGCGGCAAGCCCTCGTAGCCGAGTATGCGGCGCATTTCGTCGTTGATTTTTGCGCGGGTCTTATTTAACCCGCAGATAATCTGGTCGCTGCGCTTGAGTAACCTCTCACGCTGACCGCCCGCAAATCTTCTGCCGTACAGAACGAAAGCCGTGTCGCCGTAGTTGCCGAACGGTATGGGCTTGCCCTCGCGCGCAAGCTGGGAAAGCCTGATGATGGGGTTGTCCTGCTGCTGTCGCACAATCTGCGTGAGCGTGTAGTCGGGATTTTTCAGAAAGCTGTTAAACCCCTCGACGGGCGGCAACTGAGCGTTGTCGCCGCAGAGCAAAATCTTTACTCCGAAGTTTGCGATATCTGATAAAACGTCGTCGGACACCATCGAAGCCTCGTCCAAAACTATGAGCTTAATCGCCTTATCGATGCTTTCGCGGCGGCGGAAGGTCAGCCTTTCGACCTTGATTTTTTTGCCGTTGACTTCAACTTCCTGCTCGACCGTCTGCGACTGATAGATGAGGCGGTGGACGGTGCACGCGGAAACTCCGTTTTTGATTAAGACGGTCGCCGCCTTGCCCGTTGGGGTGACGAACGCCGCGCTGTATAAATCGTCGAGTTTAAGCGTTTCCTTTACGACGTGTTTAAGTAGGGCGGTCTTGCCCGTTCCGGCGTAGCCCGACAGCACGAAAAACTGCCGCGTGCCGTTAAAGAACCAGTCGCTTATTTTCTTGTCCGCAGCCGCTTGGTCGGCGTTTAAAATCAACATATTTATATTGTATCACCAAAACGATTGTTCGCGCAAGTGTTTTGAGTGAAATTTATAAATTTCACCCCGACGGCAATTCACTTGACTTAGCATAGCGGCGCGGGGTATAATCAAAACAGTATACTTTCAGGGGTATGATATGAAGCTAAGAGAATTAGGCGAGCGCCTTGACAAAATCGGCGAACGGATAGAGAGCAATAAGGTCACGCAATTTTTGCGGCGCGCGCTTTCTTCATACTTTTTCCCCATGGTGACCGCGGCGGTGTCGGTGGGGTGCTATTACCTCGGCTGGGATATCGTCAATATATGGTATCTGTGTTTAAGCGGTACGGCGATAATGGTTTGTTGCAAGGACGTTTCGCCCGTACTTTGTTTAATACTGTTTTTCTCTATGCTGCCCTCGCAGCAACACACCCCGAGCGTATCGAATTACCTTGTCAGTCCCGCCATATTGGCGCAGGAAATTATAGGCGTCGTTTTCTTTATCGGCACGGTCATTTTCCGCCTTGTCTGGGGCATAGTAAGGGGGAAATTCAAAATTACGCCCATATTCTGGGGCATAGTCGCGCTTTCCGCGGCGCTCGCTTTAAACGGACTTTTCTACACGCAATATACCGCGATGAACCTTTTGTTCGGACTTGCGCTCTCGGCGGTTATCGTCGTCTTCTATATTTTCTGTTACTGCAATTTCGGCAGAGGCGAAAAGACCTTTATGCAAATCGCGTACTACTTTATCGCGCTTGCTGCGGCGGTTTCATTAGAGCTCGGTATCTGCTATATCACTAACAGAAGTCAGACGGCGGACGTCGGCTGGCGCGAGGTGCTCAGCTTCGGCTGGGGCACTTACAATCAGGCGGGACTCATGCTGACGATGGCAATCCCCGCGTGGTTCTATCTTGCGGGCAAGTATAAGCGCAGCTACTTCTTTTTAATCGGCGCGGTCGTCAACGAGGGTATGTGCTTTTTGAGCCAGTCAAGACAGGCTATGCTTATGTCGCTCGTCGTGCTGTGCGCGTGCTGCGTGTGGATACTCATCTGGGACAAGGGCAGAAAGCGCATTATCGATTTGGCAATGATGGGCGCGGTTATCGCACTCATAATAATAGTTGCGGGAATAATGCACGAAAGGGTGTTCGCTTTCTTGAAGGGCGCGCTAGACAAGGACAGTTTGAGTTCGGGCAACGGCAGAATATGGCTGTGGGGACTCGGCTGGGAGAACTTCCTTAAAAAGCCGCTGTTCGGCGTCGGCTTCTACGACCCCGACGCGTATACCGAATACGAAATACTTGAAGACGGAACGAAAAAGCTCGTAAGCTGGGGCGTCGGCTATTTCGTGCCGGGCGAGCTTTCGCACTCGATACCGAGAATGTGTCACAATACTATTTTCCAGCTTTTATCGTCGTGCGGATTAGTCGGGCTTATGGCTTACGTCTTCCACAGAATGCAGACGGTCATTTCTTATATCAATAACAGAAGTCACGAAAGAACTCTAATCGGGCTTACGATGTGCGTGATACTTTTGACGAGCCTTCTGGACAACCATCTGTTCTATATCATACCAACGATACATTACGCGATACTGCTTGCGTTGCTTTCGGCAACCGAAGAGAATAAGGACAAGAAAAAGGCTGCGGTTGCGATATGAAGAAGTTCGAGTTAACTCCCAAAAACGTAATATTTGCGGTCTTCTTACTCGTCCAGACGGTAATATATATCGTTTACAACGTTCTGTCGGCAAGGCAACCCGAAGACCCTATCGAGATAAAATACGCGGGCATATTGCTCTGTTTAGCGCTCTCTGCGTTGATGATATATTTCAACCGCGACGAGGACTCGGTTATTGCGACGGCGGCAATGCTGTTTACGGCTATAAGCGATTTGTTTATCCTCGTGCTCGACGACTATTTCGAAATAGGGCTTGCAACCTTTATCGTCGCACACTCGCTGTATCTGTACAGACTGTACCACGGCAGAGTTAAAAAAATCTGGATAACTGTTGCGGTGCGCGCGGTCGTCGCCGCAGTTATGATAGGCGTCTGTTGCGGACTGTTCGGCGCAAATCTGCTCATAGTGGAGGCGGGTATCTATCTCGTGCTTTTGTTCGGTAACTGCGTCGAATCGCTCATTATGTGCAACCGCGGCTTGAAGAATATTCTGTTTGCAATCGGCTTGATGCTGTTTTTGGGCTGCGATATCTGCGTCGGGTTCAAGCACGGCTCTATGGTCGGAGTGTCCCTTTCCGAAACGATGTACAATTTCGTCGTGTATATGATTTGGGTGTTCTATCTGCCCTCGCAGGTGCTGATAGCCTGCGCTCTGTTTAAAAAAGGACCTTTATATAAGGAGTTGCCCCGTGAACTGCAAGACAAAGAAGGCGCTTAACATAGCGCTGACGGTAGTTTTTATAATTGCGTTGGTGCTGTTCATACTCACCTTTTCGATAGGCTTGCCCATATATTGCAGATTTTTTTACTATATCCAGATTAAAACGCTTAAAATGGAGGAGCAGACGGGCTGGTCGTACGACAAGATTAAGGCGGCTTACGACGACGTTTTGAACTACTTAACGCTTCCAAACCGACCGTTCGGCACGGGCGAGCTTAAATGGACGGCGGACGAGGCGGCGCACTTTGCCGACTGCAAGGTACTGTTTAATCTCAATTTGGCGGGTATGATAGTTTCGGGCGCGGTGACGCTTGCAATCGTACTTTTAAACAAATTCAAGGTTATAACCTTGATACGCCCGATGGGACATCGGGCGTACCTGTTATCTGCAATCGTAGCGCTTGCGCTTCCCCTGATAATAGGCGCGCTTGCGGCGATAGACTTCGACGAAGCGTTCAGAATTTTCCACAGCATATTCTTCCCAGGCAAAACCAACTGGACGTTCAACCCCTCGACGGAGCAGATAATAAACGTAATGCCGCAGGAGTTCTTTATGAACTGCGCGTTACTCATAGGCGCGGGGCTCATAACCTTTTCCGCCGCGCTGATTACCGCCGATTTGGTGCTGTGGCGCAAGGAAAAAAATACCGAAGAAAAAAACGAGAGCGCGGGTTGATTTGTCCGCGTAAAAGTGATATAATATACTACGTTAATTAAAGAGGAAAACTTATGAAAGAACAGAGTGTAGTAACCGATTTAAGAAGAAAAGTATTTGCCGAAGTTGCGCGAGTTGCGTATGAAAGCGACGATATTGCAAGCGATATCGAGGCAATCCCTTACAAGATAACTCCCGACGAAGTGCCCAGATACAGGGAAAGCATTTACCGTGAAAGGCAGATTGCGGCAGAGCGCGTGCGCCTTGCAATGGGCTTATCGCTCCGCCCCGCAAACAAACCCGTACATATCACCGAGGGCGTAGCGGGCAGCAATATTGCCGAAAAGTATTACGAACCGCCCCTTATGCAGGTTATACCGTCTGCGTGCGACAAGTGCCCCGACAACGAGTACGAGGTCACGAATATGTGCCGCAACTGCGTGGCGCATTCGTGCATCAAAAACTGTCCCAAGGGCGCGATTTCGATCGTCGACGGCAAATCGTTTATCGACCAGTCCAAGTGCATAAAGTGCGGCAGGTGTAAAGCGGCTTGCCCTTACGACGCTATCAGCCACAAGGTGCGCCCCTGCGCGCAGGCTTGCGGTATCAAGGCAATATCCTCGGACGAATACGGCAGAGCGCACATTGATAATAACATATGCGTTGCGTGCGGACAGTGTATGTCTGCTTGTCCTTTCGGCGCGATTGCGGATAAATCGCAGATATTCCAGCTTATACAGGCTTTAAAGAAGGGCGACAGAATTATAGCGGCGGTTGCGCCCGCGATTGCGGGTCAGTTCGGCGTAAAGTCTACGCTCGGCAAGATTAAGACCGCGCTTATAAAGCTCGGCTTCGACGATATGTACGAGGTGGCGGAGGGCGCAGACCTCGGCTGTATCGCAGAGGCAAACCACTACGTTCACGAGGTTGCTACGGGCAAACTGCCCTTCCTTTTGACAAGCTGTTGTCCCGCTTGGGCGGTGCTCGCAAAGACGCAGTTCCCCGACTTCGTTCAGGAAGTTTCGCAGGAGCTCACCCCCATGGTTGCAACGGCGCGCAAGATTAAGGAAAAAGACCCCGACGCGCGCGTCGTATTCATAGGACCGTGCGCGGCGAAAAAGTTAGAGGCTTCCAGAAGAACGCAGAGAAGCTTCGTCGACTTCGTTCTGACTTTCGAAGAGCTCGCGGGTATGTTCGAGGCGAAAGATATCAAGGTTGACACTTTGGAAGAAACGCCTTTGCGCATAACTCACACTACGGGCGCGGGCAGAGGCTACGCGGTTGCGGGCGGCGTTGCGGCGGCAATCGAGCGCACAGTCAAGGAATACTATCCCGATATCGAGGTCAAGATTTACCACGCGGAAGGACTTGCCGACTGCAAGAAGATTTTAACGCTTGCCAAGGCGGGCAAAATTCAGGGCTGTCTTATCGAGGGTATGGGTTGCCCCGGCGGCTGCGTTGCGGGCGTGGGCACGATTATCCCGCCCGAAAAGGCGAAGATTTTAGTCGAGCAGTTCTCGAAAAACAGCCAGAACCAAATCCCCGAAGCGCAGTGGTTAGAATACGCGGAAAGACTTACTAAAATGAAGTAATCAAAAGGTTACGTATGCAGACGATAGGCGAAAAGATTAAAAAGCTACGCAAGCAAAAAGGCGTATCGCAGGAGGAAACGGCGTTCGAACTGGGCGTAACCCGCCAGACGGTAAGCAAGTGGGAGAGCGGTGCAATGCAGCCCAACGCCGAAAGCATAAGAATGCTGAGCGATTATTTTGCCGTTTCCCCCGTATACTTTTTCGGCGGCGAGCAAGCCGTAGCGGAAGCGGAAACAAGTCAGACCGTACCTGAGCCTGTGCCCGAAACCGCACCTGTGTCCGCGCCTGCGCTTGCGCCAGCAAAGGACAAAAAGAGAGCGTTTATAATCTGCCTTTTTCTGCTTATCGTAAGCACAATCGCTTTTACCGTTTTTGCCGCTTGTACAGTCGGTTACGGCATTACGGCGTGGAGTAGCATGGATGGTTATAGCGTCGTAACGACTTATGCACAAACCGAGCATAGGATTATTTTTTTCAGTTGTCTTGCAGGTAGCGTTATTTCGCTCGGCGCAGTTGTCGGACTGGTTATAGCGCTGATAAAATTAAGGAAGTAATTTAAAAAGGCGGTGCATTTGCGCCGCCTTTTTGTAATGCAAATAAGCATTTGCGCCAATGTAAACAAAAGGTGACAGACATTTTTTACGTTGAAATGCTAAAATTATCGCAGTTTGAAATTCAGGAGATATGTAAAAATGAAAAAGGCGAAAATTTTATTGGCAACTGCGGCGGTGGCAACCGCAATCACTTGCGCGTTTGGCGTAACCGCTTGCAACAAAAACGACAATTCGGGCAGTACGGGCGGCAACAATAGCGATAGTCAGATAACCGAAATATACGCGCTTTACACCGCTAACGCGCAGGCAAACGGCGAAACGGTTTTGACCTACGAGCAGTGGCTTCAAAGCATAAAGGGCGAAACGGGTGCAACGGGCGCAACCGGAGCGACGGGTAAGTCCGCGTACGATATAGCTCTTGAAAACGGCTTCGAGGGCACTGTAACCGAGTGGCTCGAAAGTCTTAAAGGCGCAAAGGGCGACAAAGGTGACAAGGGCGATAAAGGCGAAGACGGAGAAAGCGGAAGCATAGGCGCGGACGGCGTCGGCATAGAGGGAATTTACGAAACTTCCGAAGGCACTATGGTCAAGTTTACCGACGGCACTATTAAACCGTTAAACAACGGAATACACGGCGAAGTGGAATATCAATTGGCGCAGGTTGGCGACAATTACGTGGAGTTATCGGCTGATAAAAAAGTCGGAACATCTTTGAATTTCCTTTTGATTACTGGCGGAAAATACGAGCTTCAAATAGACTCTACGACTGCAGCAAAGTGTAATTATTTTAGTATTATTGAAGCTAATGGGACTCTAAGTGAAGGTCGTGTTAATTTGCAGGCAAAAGGCGATGCTTCCGGTCAGTGGGAAGATGAAACCTCTTACTGGGCGTTGCAATTAGATATTTTGCCCGGTTACGTACATACTTTTCAGCTGTTTAACACTTCTGGAGAGGCAAGGACTTGCCGGTTCAGGATAGTTAAAGTAGTAGAAGATGCAGAATAATAAATAATGAAAAGAAAAATTTTAGTAACAATTTTAAGTGTGGCGGCAATTTTTGCGGCGGGTACGCTTACGGCTTGCTCCAAAGGGGGCGGGGCTCACACTCACGCGTGGGACGACGGAGATATAGCCAGCCCCGCAAGCTGTGGGTCCGAAGGGTTAATAGTTTATATCTGCACGGAATGCGGCGATATAAAATCCGAAATTTTACCGCGGCTCGAACACGAACATTCGGACGAGTGGCTTAAAAACGGCGAAGAGCACTGGCATATGGCAACCTGCCGTCATACGGGCACGCGCGTTGGAGTTGCTCCGCACGAGTGGGGCGAAGGCGAGGTAATAGTCACGGCAACCTGTTATAAGAGCGGGCTTAAAAAGTTTACCTGCGTCTGCGGCGAAACCAAGACCGAAGCAATCGAAAAGACGGAACACACCTTATCGCAAACTTACCAAAGCGACGGCGACAAGCACTGGCGCGTCTGCACCGTTTCAGGCTGCGGCGAAATAGCCGAAGAGCATCCTCACAACTGGAACGACGGCGAAATAACCACTCCCGCAACCTGCCAAGCCGAGGGCGAAAAAACCGTAACCTGTACCGACTGCGGAAAAACGCAAACCGCAACGGTCGCTTTCGCAGACCATTCGTACGGCGAAAACTGGAGTTCGGACAAAGACGGACATTACCACGCTTGTACCACTGTCGGTTGCAAGGAAAAGACCGACCAAGCCGAGCATACCTTCGGCGAGTGGTCGGAGGAAAACAGAATATCAAGGCTTTGTACCGAGTGCGGATACGAGGAGTTTGCGCCTGCGTTTACGGCAGGTGCAACGCAATCAAGCGTTACCGTAACCGTAGGCGGCGGAGAAAAGGGTGCAATCAACGTTTTTGCGAGAGGAAATTATAATTACACGTTTTCCTATGCGGGCGAAACGCCCGTAAAGGTTGTCTGCGGGTACTACAATTCAGCGGGCACGTTAGTAAGCAACGAATATACGCTGTCGCCCGAAAACGTATCTTTCACGGTAAAGCTTCCCGACAGGTCTGTTGCCTGGCTGCTTGTCGAAAGCGAGGCGGAAACTGCGTTCGGGTGTGAATTGAGTATGCAGGCAAAATAAATTCCGAAAATAAAAGGCGCTTTGTCTTTTATTCATAACTATCGCGCCCGCGCAAGTTTTTGCGCGGGCGCACTCCTTTTTAATACTTGCTATTTTAATTTGCTTATGATAGAATAAACGTACTTATGAAATTTATCGAACTTACCGTACATACAACCTCCGAGGGGAGCGAGCTTATCGCCGATATTATGTGGCGCTACACGTCCTACGGCGTGGCAATTTCCGACGTCAAGGACGTTATAGCATTGCAGCGCGACAAGTCCGCATACTGGGACTATATGGACGACGATTTGGTCGCAAACAACTCGGGCGACGTTCTCGTCAAAGCGTTTATCGCCGTGTCGGACGCGGAAACGGTCATTCCTCAAATCCGCGAGGATATCGACGAAATAGTTGCAAACTGCGCGGGCGCGTTGCCTCTGGGTACCTTAGAGACTACCCGCCGCGAAATCGAGGGCGACGACTGGATAGAAATCTGGCGCACGCATTTCCGCCCCATTCATTTAGGGCGCGTGGTGGTAGTGCCCGAATGGATTGAGTACGAAAAACAGGACGGCGAGGAAACCGTCAAGTTAGACAACAATATGGCTTTCGGCACGGGCGAGCACGAAACGACCTCTATGTGCGTGGAGCTTTTGCAAAAGTATTTAACACCCGAAAGCGTGTGCATTGACGTCGGCTGCGGAAGCGGCATTCTCGGCATTTCCGCGGTCAAGCTTGGTGCGA
This sequence comes from uncultured Clostridia bacterium, assembly GCA_947177975.1. Classification (GTDB taxonomy): domain Bacteria; phylum Bacillota; class Clostridia; order Christensenellales; family Borkfalkiaceae; genus Coproplasma. The sequence goes on from CAMWWH010000010.1 coordinate 20,058, forward strand.
AGTTCGCCTACCTTACCGACATCGACGCGGTTGCCGTAGAGAGCGCAACGCACAACGCCGAGCTCAACGGAGTTACCGATAAGGTGACGGTTGCGCGCGCAAATCTTTTGGACGACAGCTCTTTAAAGGGTGATATTATGCTCGCCAACATTACGGCGGACGTCTTGGAAAATCTCGCGCCGTCAATCCCCAAAAATTTAAAGGCGGGCGGCACGCTTATCTTAAGCGGTATTATCGATTGCAAACTCGACCGCGTTGTCGAGGTGTACTCGGCGCAGGGGTTAACCTTGTGCGAAAAAGTCAAGAAAGGGGAGTGGAACGCGCTTGCGTTCAAGGGTTAAATGAGTACTCCCAAGCGTTTTTTTATCGACAACTTAAACTACCCCGAAAACACCGAGGCGGTGCTTGAAGGTGAGGAATTCGTCCACGCAAAGACCGTGCTTCGAATATGCGAGGGCGCGGAAATCGTGCTTTTGGATAACGGCGGCAACGAGTATTCGGCAATCGTCACGAAGGTCGAAAAATCGCGTTTGTCGGCGCATATTACGGGGGTAAACCGCGGCGAACGCGAGGCTAAGACCCCGATTTATCTGCTTGTCGGCGCGCTGAAAGGGGATAAAACCGAGCTGGTCGTGCAGAAGGCGACCGAGCTTGGCGTTCAGAAAATCGGCGTGTTTTTGTCGCGCTACTGCTCGGCGTACATTAACGGCAACAAGTTAGAGCGCCTCAACAAGGTTGCGCGCGAAGCGGCTAAACAGTGTCTTCGTTCGGTTGCGCCCGAGGTCGTGTTTATGCAAAATTTTGCCGCCGCTCTGTACACGGCGAAGGACTATGAAAACAAGCTGTTCTTCTGTGAGTTCGCAGATAAGAGCGACGTTGATTTAAGCGGTATTAAAGGCTCTACCGCGCTCGTCGTTGGCAGCGAGGGCGGCTTTGCGGACTACGAATTTGAAGTTGCAAAGGAGCTGGGTTTTGCGGGAATGAGCTTGGGTAAGCGCATTTTACGCGCCGAAACCGCCGCAATTTCCGTGTGCGCTTTGGCGGCTTTTGCTCTCGGAGAACTTAAATGAGAGCGGTGGTATTTACCCTCGGCTGTAAGGTCAACGAGGTTGAGAGTGCGCAGATTTTAACCGAGCTGGACAAGCGCGGCTGGGAAACGAGTGACGAGTTGTCGTATGCCGACGTTTACGTTCTGAATACCTGCGCGGTCACCAAAGAGGCGGAGAGAAAGAGCCGACAGCTTGTGGCGCGCGCTTTAAAATTCAATCCGAACGCGCGCGTGTACGTGTGCGGTTGCGCCTCGGAAAAAGATAAAGGGCAGTTCGAAAAGCCGAATGTGCGCTTTGTCGGCGGCGCGAGGGATAAGGAAAAGATTATCGGAGCTATTGCAAACGACTTCGGCGGCGAAGCCTGCACAGTGCTCGGATACCCCAAAAACGTCAAGACCCGCGCGTTTATAAAGATAGAAGACGGGTGTAACAATTTTTGCTCTTATTGCGTAATTCCCTACCTTCGCGGGAGGGTAAAATCGCGTTCAATCAAGGATATTACGGGGGAAATCGCAGCTTGCACCGCTCCCGAAATAGTTCTTACGGGCATAAACATATCCGCGTATAACGGCTGTGAGGACGGTTTGACGGGCTTAATCAGGGCTTTAAGCTTTACGGATAAGCGCGTGCGGCTGGGTTCTTTGGAGTGCAACGTAATAGACGAGGAGTTTTTGTCCGCGCTTAAAGGGCTGAAAGATTTCGCACCGCAGTTTCACTTATCGTTGCAGAGCGGCTCTAATGCCGTATTAAAAGCAATGAACAGACATTATACGCGTGAAAATTATCTTGAAAAATGCGCGCTTATATACGGTTATTTCCCGAACGGTGCGGTAACGACCGATATAATAGCGGGTTTTTGCGGTGAAACGGAGAACGATTTCCAAGACAGTCTGACTATTATAGAAGAGGCGGGTTTTGCGCGTGTGCACGCTTTTGCCTTTTCCCCGCGCGAGGGCACGAAGGCTTTCAATCTGCCCGACGTGCCGAAAGAGGTCAAGTCCGAGCGGCTTCACAGACTGTTGGAAGTGGGCAAATTTGCCGCCGAAAAGTACGTAAACAGGCAATTGGGGCGGGAATATGCCTTGATTACCGAGGAATTCGACGGGGAATATACCTGCGGTTATACCGAAAATTATATAAAAGTGTACGTTGCGGGCGAGCGTTCGGGCAAAATAAAAGTTAAGCTTAAAGAAGCTTTCCGCGACGGGGTTTTAGCAAAAGTATTATGAAAATGGAAACGGGCAAACCCGAAAAGGGCAAAAACGTAATAGCCGAATTTTTCAGACAGACCTTCAGGAGGCACAGCGGCGGAGAGTACTCCGAGCTTTTGACGCGCGGTCTGCACAGCGGCAACAAGCAAGGGCTAAACAGAAAGTACCCGTGGGCGTACGTCAGACTGTTTACGCTCGTTTTCGTGCTGTTCGCCGTTTTCCTTCTTATAATCCGCTTTACCTCAAACGAGCTGTTCGTGCCCGTAGTTACGCTGTTGGGTGCGGTCAGCTTTAACCTCACGTTTTTACTTTTGCTGTTCGAGCTTTACCCCAAAAAGGATTTGTCGTTTATGGCGGTGCTTCTGGCGATGCTGATAGGCGGAGCGGGCTCGGACGTATTCGCACAGATTTTATTCAACATCTTTACGCCCTCAAACAGTTGGCTTCACGCCGTGTACTCGGGCTTTTTCGAGGAGCTTTCCAAGGCGGCGGCAACCGTACTTATATTGGTAGTCGCGCGTAAAAACTCGCCGCTCGTCGGCTTTATTATGGGTGCGGCGGTCGGCTGCGGTTTTTCGATTGCGGAGGATATGGGTTACATATTCGTGCACGCAAACGAAATGCCATTCGTCAATCTGACTACGCTAATCGAGATTTCACTCTCGCGCGGGCTTTCGGCGGTGTGCACTCACACGCTGTGGACGGCGGCAATCGGCTGGGCTTTCTGCCGCTTTAAAAGACACTTCGCAAACCTCGCGGTGTACGGCATAACATTGCTGTCGTGCGGATTGCATATCTGCTGGGATTTGCCTCTCAACAATCTTGCTCTCGGCTGCATATATGCTGGCTGCGCTACCGTCGTATTGGTGGAATGTGTGCTTATCGTGCATTTGGGTAGAAAGAAGGAGTTCACGGAAAACGCAGTTTCTGCCGACGAGCTGTACAAAAACGAAAGCGTAGTAAGCGAGATGTGGGAGCAAGCCGAGCAGGAAGAGCTGGCGGTCAGGGCGCTGAATAAAAAAGATGCGCACTACTGGCGGTACTGGGGGCAATTCACTTTGGCGCTCGCCGCGTTTTTAATGGCGGTTGTCGGAGTTATGTATTGCTCGATACCCTTCCGCGAAACCTACGGCACGCAAGTCTTCAAGGACCCCGAAAGTTTTGTAAGCTTTATGCAGGACGGTATGGTTTTCAGCGCCAAGGAAAACAGACAGTACGAAAGCGGAGCGGATAGCGAACCCGCAGGGGCGGGGCGCGTGCGGCAGAGCGAAACGGGCGAAGACGGAGTTTTATACAGTTATATTTATACCGAGAATTACGACACTGTCGGCGGGCAGTATTATTACTTCCCCGAAACGGTCTGGGCGACGGTAACTACCGAAGACGGTACGGTCACATACCACAGAGAGGAAGTTTACTACAAGGGCGAGCTGTACGCTTCGTATTTCCTTGTAAACGGTACGGTTATCGGTTCGTATTTCGAACAGAACGGCGACTTAAACGTGATTATCTACAATCCCGCGTTTGTGCGCGATTTGACCGACTGGAAATACCTGTCGTTGTTCTGCACGTTTGCGGGTATTGCGGGCGTTGCGGTTGTCTGCTATATATCTTTGGTAATTAAAAGTTGGAGGGTTAAAAAATTATGCTCGACGGAAAATGTGTCTTCTGTAGAATAATCAAGGGTGAAATTCCCTCGGCGAAAGTGTACGAGGACGAAAAGATGTGCGTGTTCAAGGACTTGGAGCCCAAGGCGAAGGTGCATCTTCTTGCCGTGCCCAAAACGCACTTTAAGCTATTGTCCGAGGTCGGCGGGAGCGAGGCGGAAATTTTGTCGTATATGCTGACGAAAATACCGCAGATTGCCGCGGATAACGGCTGCACGAATGGCTACCGCCTTATCATCAATCAGGGCGACGATGCGGGGCAGACGGTGTTCCATCTGCATATCCATATCTTGGGCGGAGAAAAGTTGTCCGACTTCTAAATCGAATAAAAAAAGCCCTGCGGCGGTTTCGCCGCAGGGCTTTTAAACTTTTTATGCTTTTTGTTTTGTTTTAACCGTCGACTTGCTTGTTGCAGTTTCTTTTTCCTCGGTCTTCAATCTCGACTTACCCATAAAGAAGAGGGCGATAGTGCCGGGACCCGCATGCGCACCCGTGCAGAGGTCGTAGTAGTTCATAATAATCTCGTTCGCACCCAAGTCTTTGAGCTTGGCGGCAAGCTCCAACGCTTCGTCCTCGCAGTCTGCGTGAGCAATGGCTATGGTCTGGTTTTCGGGGTCGATGACGTTTTCCTTAAACTCTTCCACAAGCTTTGCAATGGACTTCTTTCTGCCGCGCTCGTTTGAAAAAACCGTGAGTTTGCTGTTTTCGTCGCCGTGGAGAACGGGCTTGATATTTAAAATCGTGCCCGCAATTGCAAGCGCGGTCGAAACTCTGCCGCCGCGTTTGAGGTATTTTAAGGAGTCGACGGTACAAATGCCGTGAATGTTGAAACGGTTGTCGATTACCCACTGGTAGCAAGCGTCGACGCTTTCGCCCAAGTCCGCGTGCTTGGCGGCGTACAGCGCAACTAATCCCTCGCCGAGCGACGCGTTTGCGCTCTGTGCAACTAACACCTTTCTGTCGGGGAAATGCTCTTTCAGCTCCTTAGCCGCAAACACGCCCTGATTGTAGGTGCCGCTGATGCCTTCCGCGATGGTTATCAAAAGTACGTCGCGCCCCGCCTGCAAGGAGGGAGTAATAGCGGTGGTAATCTTGTCCGCGTTTACGAGAGTCGTCTTTGTTTCCGAACCCTCGCGCATAGCGGCGTAGAATTTTTTAGCTGTTTCGGCGAAAGGAACGCCGTCCTCGTAACATTCCATATCCTTGCCGTCTATCGAGCAAGTGTAGGAAATAACTTTAATATCGTACTCTTTGATAAGGTCGTCGGGCAGGTTTGCAGCCGAGTCGACGTAAATATCGAAACTTCTCATTTAAGTCCTCCGTATGGCGGAAAAATTTAACAATATTATTATAACCTTAAATTTCGCAAATTACAACCTTTATCGCCCTTTTAGCGGTCTACAATTTGATTTTGGGTATAAACGGAGCAATTTCACAACTCTACCGCGAAAATTTCACACTCTACTGACAGTAGAGTTGCCTAAAATAATTGCAAAACGCGTGCGCGCGTGATATACTTTGATTATGAATTACAATAAGGATGCGGACGGCGCTCCCGATTTAAAGGAAATTATAGCTGCAAACCTGATACGTTTACGGCAGGAAGTCGGGCTTACGCAGGCGCAGCTCGCCGAAAAACTCAATTATACCGACAAGGCTGTATCCAAATGGGAGCGCGGGGAATCCATTCCCGATTTGCGCGTGCTCATTCAGCTTGCGGAAATATATCATATCACGGTCGACGATATAGTAAAGGAAAAGACGGAAAAGCCCGTAAAGCCCAAGCTCAACCTTTTCCATAAGCGGCTTTTGATAACGCTCTTGTCGTTCGGACTCGTCTGGGTCGTGGCGACGGGCGTGTTTATGATACTGTATTATATCTCGTCGATACGCAGCTATGCTTATCTGTCGTTCGTCATCGCGCCGTTCGTTTCGGCGGTGGTGCTGTTGGTGTTCTCCTCGATATGGGGCAGACGGATAACGACGGCGCTTGCCGCGTCGGCGGTGGTGTGGTCGATAGCGCTAATCGTACACGTCTTCGTGTGGCTGTATGCAAAGGACGTGCCTATCTGGCCGTTCTATCTCGTAGCCGTGGGCGTGCAGATTTTGGTTATAGGCTGGTTTGTTTTACGGAAATTGTACAAGCCGAACCGCAACGTTAAAAAACTTTAATTCAGAGAATATGGAAGAAAAAATACTTACCGCCGAAGTGGCGGAAACCGAAAAAACCGAAGAGATAACAAGCCTGGACGGCGTGTTGCAGCTTGCGCTCGAAGTGGGCGTGGGAATTTTGGCGAGCGGAGGCTCGGTATCGCGCGTGGAAACGGCGGTGGACAGAATTTGCCGTGCGTACGGCGCGGAGGAGGTCAACGCGGCGGCGTTCCCCTCGATGATTATCGCGAGCGCGCGCACCAAGGAAGGACGCGAGTATTCGTATATGAAGAGGGTTTACTCGACCTCGCAGAACCTTGCGTTGCTCGAAAAATACAATCAGCTTTCGCGCGATATCTGTACTAACAAATACCCGCCCGCCGAGGGACTTAAAAAGTGCTATGACGTTACGCACAACAAGCCCCGCAACAAATGGATTACTATCGTGGGCTCGGCGCTCGTCGCGGGTATATACTCGATATTCTTCGGCGGTACGGTGGCTGACGTTCTGCCCGCGTTTTTGGTTGCTTTCGTTATGGCGGGGTTGAACGAAGTTCTGTCTACGCGCTCACTGAACGCATACGCGACGACCTTCATCTTATCGCTTGTCGGCGGTATTCTCAGCGTAGCGCTGTGCAAGCTTTTATGTATTTGCGGTCTTACCGTGCACGGCTCGCGCGTGATAATAGGTACGATAATGATTTTGGTGCCCGGTCTTTTAACGACTAACGCCGTGCGCGATATGTTCTCGGGCGATTTAATGAGCGGCACTTTTCAGCTTCTGAACGGAATATTGATAACGCTCGTCATTGCGGCGGGCTACGCGGTTGCGGTGCTGATATTGTCGCCCATAGCCGACTTTGTAGAACCTGCCGTGCGCACGGGCTGGCAACATTACGTGTATTTCCTGACTTCGGGCACGCTCGGCGCGGCGGCAGTCTGTCTGTTCTTCAATATGAAGATAAAGAGGGTCGGCTGGGCTACGCTTGCAAGTCTTGTTACGCTCGGGCTGTATGCGGGAGTTGCGCTGGGCTTTCCCGAAAGCGAAGTATTTATGCCGATATTTATCGCAACGCTGTTCGCGGGCGTTTTGTCGGAATTTTTCGCGCGGTTTATCAAGACCCCCGCAACGGTCATTTTAGTGCCGTCTATTATAGCGTTCGTGCCGGGCAGTTCGCTTTACTACACCGTACAGGCGCTCGTAAACGGTGAAAACGCAACGGCGAGTTCCTGGGGCGGCACTTGCCTTTTAACGTGGCTGGCGCTCGCGGTAGGTATTTGCGTTGCTACTATTGTGTTCCGAATTATCGCACCGGTAAAACTTAAATTCAACCGTTTCAACAAAGTAATCGGACCGCACGTTTCGAAGTTTAAAAGAAAAAATAAACGTAAAAATAAGGACAATTGATATGGACTTAAAAAAATTAGCTGACGTTTTAATTCCCGATACCGATTTGCTTCCGCTCGACGAGTACGAAAAGACGTACCCCGCGCGCGAGCTTGCAAAGGGTGCGGAGGTAACCCGTCTTGCGCCCTCGCCCACGGGCTTTATACATTTGGGCAATCTGTACAGCGCGCTCGCCGACGAGCGTATCGCGCACACGACTGACGGCGTATTCTATCTGAGAATAGAGGACACCGACTTGAAGCGCAAGGTGGACGGCGCGGTCGAGAGCGTTATCCGCTCGTTAAAATATTTCGGACTGAATTTCGACGAGGGCGCGGAAATAAATTCGCCCCTCAATAAATACGGACCTTATTATCAGCGTCAGCGCGCGTCTATTTACCGTGCGTACGTAAAAGACCTGATCGAGCGCGGGCTTGCGTACCCGTGTTTCTGCACCGAGGACGAGCTGAACGCCGTGCGTGAGGAGCAGACCGAGAGGAAGGAGATTACGGGCTACTACGGCAAGTACGCAAAGTGCCGCAATCTTTCCGAAGAGGAAATCTACGCGAATATCAAGGCGGGCAAGCCGTTTGTTATCCGCCTGAAATCGCAGGGCAACACCGAGAACAAATTCACGTTCAAGGACGCGATAAAGGGCGATATAACCGTCACCGAAAACGATCAGGACGTTGTAATTTTGAAGTCGGACGGCATACCCACTTATCACTTCGCGCACGCAATCGACGACCACTTTATGCACACGACTCTGGTTATCCGCGGCGAGGAGTGGCTGTCGAGTCTGCCCATTCATTTGGAGCTTTTCAAGGTGCTCGGTTTTCAGCTTCCCAAGTACGGGCATACGTGCTCTTTAATGAAGGTTGATAACGGCGTAAAAAGAAAGCTCTCGAAGCGCAAAGACCCCGAACTATCCCTCGACTATTACCGTCGCGCGGGCTATTATCCCAAGGCGGTCGTCAAGTATTTAATGACCATTTTGAACTCGAATTTCGAGGAGTGGGAGCGCAAAAATCCGACGGCGGACTACCGCGATTTCAAGTTCTCGATAGGCAAAATGGGCAAGAGCGGCGCGCTGTTCGATATAGACAAACTCAACGACATATCCAAGGCGGAGCTTGCAACTTTAACCGCGGAGGAAACCTACGATTTCTTAAACGGCTGGGTAAACGAGTTCGGCGACGCAAAGGACAGGCAACATTTTGCCGACCGCGACTATATAATAAAAATATTGAATTTAATCTGCGGCATAGGCGGCAAGAAGAGGCGCAAGGATATAGTGCGTGCGGAAACAGGCGTCCGTCTTATGGACTATTTCTTCGACGATACGTTCGCTCCCGAATATTCCTACCGCTTCGGTAAAGAAACGGTCAACGCGGTGCTCGACGGTTTTGCCGCGGTCTATGACGAAAACGACGACAACTCCGCGTGGTTTGCAAAGGTAAAGAGCGTTGCCGCGGCAAACGGCTTCGCCGCCGAAATGAGCGAGTACAAGGCAAATCCCGAAAGCTTCAAGGGCAGCGTTGCAGACGTTGCGGAGATACTTCGAATTGCCGTTGCGGGCTCGCCCAACTCCCCCGATTTGTGCACGGTTATGGGCATAATCGGCAGGGAGCGCACGCTTGCAAGATTGAAGTCGGGCAAAATTTGATTGAGAAAAGAGAAACCGAAAAGAGATAGAGAAAAACGCATAAAAGGAAGTAAAAACACTTATGGCAATGTTGGAATTAAACGACATTAAAAAGGATTACGAGGTTGCCGGCGAGAAGGTACAGGCTTTAAAGGGCATAAGCTTAAAGTTCAGAAAGAGCGAGTTCGTGTCCATTTTAGGACCTTCGGGCTGCGGCAAGACCACCCTTTTAAACATAATCGGCGGATTGGATAAGTACAATTCGGGCGACCTTGTAATTCAGGGCAGGAGTACCAAGCAGTACGACGACAGAGATTGGGATACTTACCGCAATCATTCGATAGGCTTTATTTTCCAAAGCTATCACCTCATTCCCCACCAGACGATTTTGCAGAACGTCGAGCTTGCGCTCACCATTTCGGGCGTGTCCAAGCAGGAGCGCAGAGAGCGTGCAATCGCCGCTTTGGAAAAAGTGGGATTAAAGGACAAAATCAAAAACCGTCCCAACCAGCTTTCGGGCGGTCAGGCGCAGAGGGTTGCGATTGCCCGCGCGCTTATCAACGACCCCGAAATAGTGCTTGCCGACGAGCCGACGGGCGCGCTCGACTCGGTTACCAGCGTGCAGATAATGGAGCTCTTAAAAGAGATTTCACAGGACCGTCTCGTAATAATGGTAACCCACAACCCCGAGCTTGCCGAGCAGTACTCCACGCGTATAGTAAGGCTTTTGGACGGCAAGATGGTCGACGACTCAATGCCGTACGACGGCGTAGAGGCAGTCGAACCCGAAGCGCCCGCCGAGGTCGAACCCGTAAACGCGGAACAGACTGAAACCGCCGAAACCGCCAAAACCGCAGAGCCCGAAGCCAAGACCAACAAGGGCAAAAAGAAAAAGACGTCGATGTCGATAGGCATGGCGATGGCGCTCAGCCTCAAAAACCTTTTGTCAAAGTCCAAGAGGACGGCAATGGTGTCGGTGGCGGGCTCGATAGGTATTATCGGCGTGTCGATGGTACTTGCGATTTCCGCGGGCGTAAAGAACTACATACGAAATATGGAAAACGATATGCTTTCGGGCAACCCCGTGTCGATTACGCGTTCGGCAATCGACTTCTCGTCGATGATGGATATGTCGACGTCTTCAAGACCCAAAGTCAATATCACCAAGTTAGACGATAAGCTTTACGTGCGTTCGCTTATGGATACTCTGGGCACGTTCGCAAAGGGACTTACAAAGACCAACAACATAACCGCGCAGTACGTCGATTACGTGAGCAAGATGGACAGCAAACTGACCAACGTAGTGCAGTACGGTTACGATTTCAGCCCCGCGAACAACATATATACCGGCTTTAAAGTCACGGACGCCACTCCCGAACAGACGGTATCCGTAACGGGTATCCGCGGAATGTACTCGATGATTTTAAGCGAGCAGGAAGAATACAAAAACTTCACCGGCACGATTTCGAGTATATCCACTTTCAGCGAAGTGCCCGACAACTACGAGTACATATTCAGTCAGTTCGACGTGGTAGCATACGAAACGGCAAGCGGAGTTTCGCGCGACGCAAAGGGGCTGTCCGACGCGAAAAAACAGGAAATTTTCTCCGACCCCAACTCGCTTATAATGGTCGTTGACGACAGTATGATAACCGATATCGCGCTGGGGCAGTACGGATATCTGACCGAGCAGGAGTTCTTAAACTACGCGTTCAGCGCGGTCGACGGCACTAACTACAACGAGAGCGTGGGACTTGTGGGCAGCGGTATCACCAACGGCGAGGCTGACCCCGAAAACGGTCTGGCGCTGTCGAAATTCATAGGACCGACCTCCAAAAAATTTATTTATTACAATAACGATCAGGCGTACGCGAAGGTTGACGGCGTTGCCGCAGGCTGGGTACACCGTCCCTATATTACGGGCAACTTCTCGTTCAGTCTTGACGAAAAGGGCAACCTTCTGGATAGCGAAGGCAACGTAATAAATGCGGATAACGTAAAAATGCCCGCAATGAAGCAGGTGCCCGACATCGAAGGCGACGGTGCGGAAATGAGCGTTAAGCTGATTTTGCAGAAGAAGAGCGATATTTCTTACAGTTGTCTCGACCCCGGCGTTTACTACACCAAGGCGCACACCGAGCGCGTTTTAAAAGACGCCAACGACAGTGATATCGTAAAGGAAATCAAGGCTGACGGCGAGCTTGCAAGACTGCCCTATTCGTTCTATTATACGTCGTTCAGCGTGGTAGACGGTCAGCTTACGCCGAATATTATGCCGGGTATGAGTTACATTTTCAGCAGCGGCGATATAATGTCGATGATGTTCTCGGGACTTTCCGACCCCACCGCGAAGGACGATATGTTCAAGGTCAGCGCGCAGATGCTCGGCGGCAGCGAACTGCCCTCGTCGATATACATTTATCCCACCGACTTCAACACGAAGGATAAGGTGTGCTCGTATCTCGACAAGTGGAACGATATGTGTTCGCGCGGAGTCGAATATACCTACACGGTCGACGGGGAGGAAGTAACGTACACTCTCACCGAGGATATGCAGATAACCTATTCGGACACGGTCGGCTTGATAATCACTATGATTAACGCGATGATTGAAATGATAACCGTAGCGCTGGTTGCGTTTACCGCGCTGTCGCTGGTCGTTTCGACGGTTATGATAGGCATTATCACCTACGTATCGGTTGTCGAGCGCGTAAAGGAAATAGGTATCCTGCGCGCGGTAGGTGCGAGGAAAAAGGACATAAAGAGGCTGTTCAACTCCGAAACGTTCATAATAGGTCTTGTGGCGGGCGTATTCGGTATACTTGTAACGTATATCATTTCGCTTATCTTAAACGTGATTGTAATGTCGCTTGTGGAAATTGCGGGCATAGCCGCACTGCCCTGGTGGCAAGCGCTCATAATGATTTGCGTAAGCGTAGGCTTGACGCTTATATCGGGCTTGATACCCGCGGCGGCGGCGGCAAAGAAAGACCCCGTTGTGGCGCTCAGAACCGAATAAATCAAATAAATTTAAACGGCGTTCGGCTTCAAACCGAACGCCGTTTTATTGCAAACGGACTTAAAATGGTTTATAATATGCGTATGAAAAAGTTTTTGGCGGGAATTACGGCGGTCGCTACTATAACGTTTACAATGCTTTCCACGCTTTGCGCGTGCTCGGGAGGGGATGAAGGCGCAGGCTTGTCGCGTGAGTATTACGCTATGAGCACGTACGCCCGCCTTGTCGCCGCGCAAGTGGAAGAAGCCGATTTTAACACGCTTTCCGACGAGGTCGGCGCGTTTCTTTCAGCCGCCGAAAATTCGCTCAGCGCGTCGCGTCCGAAATCGTTTATCAGTATATTCAATCAAGCCGCCGCAGGAGCTACCGTCGTGCTGGACGAGATAAGCTACGAGGTGCTCTCGCTCGCCAAAGAGATGTACGCAGAGACGGACGGCTATTTTAATCCCGCGGTCTATTACAGCGAGGATATTTACGGTTTTGTCACGCGTACCGCGGGTACGGGCGCAATGCCGTACGACAGAGAGGACAATACGAAAACGTTGCCCGACGATAAATACGTGACGGCTTTCAGGGAGCTTGCGACCCACTTTTCCGAAGTGGAGCTTTTTGAATTGTATGGCACATATTACGCCACCAAACCGAAATTTACCGTCAAAATCGATGGCGACGAAAGGGAGTATTCGCTCGCGCTCGATTTGGGCGGAATAGCCAAAGGCTGGTGCGTGGACAGGGTAAATACAATGCTTGCCGAGGCTGGCGTGGAGTACGGTTATTTTAACTTCGGCGAGTCGAGTATGAGCGTTAAGTCGCACGCGGTCGAAGGGAGCTACTCGGTTACGGCGCGCAACCCGCGCGGAAGCGGCGCGTATATGAACTTTAAAATGAAGGACGCGAACCTCTCTACAAGCGGTGACAACAACAAGTATTACGAGATAGACGGTAAGCGTTACTGCCACATAATTAACCCTCTAACGGGCAGTCCCATTGAAACGGGCGTTGCCTCGGTAACGGTTGTCGGCGGGGCGGCGGGGCGCAGTGACGCGCTCACGACGGCGCTCGCGGCAATGGGCAAGGAGAGTGCGGCGCAGTTTATCAACGAAAACCTTTCGGACTGCAAGGTCATTATGCTTGTTTTCGAGGACGGCGCGGGTAAAGTGATTACCAACGCTCCCGAATATTTTGAAATTAAAAACAAAAACTACGTGCTTGCAAACACGGTGAAAAACGGAAAGATAGTTTTAAATTAACATGTCGCTAAATAAGATTGAACAGGTAAAGAACTCGAAGTGGTTCTCCATATGGGACTTGGTCGCGTTCGGCGTGATTTTAATAACCGCTGTCGCGCTCATTCTCGCGTTCACTCTCGGGCGGGATAAGTCGGGGCTCGACGGCTTTTCGGTTAAATACCGCGGCGAAACGGTTATGACTTACGAGTTCGACGGCGACAAGGTGCGCATATTGAACGACGAATATATAAAGGCGGAAGAGGAGAGCGGCTATTATCGCTTTACCGACGGCGACGGCGGCTACAACGTCATTTACGTCGATACCGCCGCAAGGACGGTGGACGTCACCGACAGCAACTGCTCCACGCATAAGGACTGCGTGCATACGGCTAAACTTAAAAGCAATTCCTCGCCGCCTATTATCTGTACGGTGCACGGCTTGACAATCACGCCGCTAAAAACCGTAGACGACGGAAATATAATAATATAATAAAAGCGCCCCGCTCTGTACG
>CAMWWH010000011.1 GCA_947177975.1 uncultured Clostridia bacterium
AGGCGAAGCTTATCGAAACAATGGCAAACCTCGTCAAGGACAAGAGGATAGAGGGTATTTCGGATATTCGCGAGGAATCCGACCGCGACGGTATGCGCATCGTCATCGAAATCAAAAAGGACGCGAACGCGCAGGTCGTTTTAAATCTTTTATTCAAGCACACCAATTTGCAGATTTCCGACGGACTTATAATGCTCGCCCTCGTGGACGGCACTCCCAAAATCTGCAACCTTAAAGACTTTATTTATTACTACTTGGAGCATCAGAAGGAAGTTATCCGCAGAAGAACCAAGTACGACTTACAGAAGACGGAAGAGCGCGCGCATATCCTGCGCGGACTTGTTATAGCTCAGGCTTCGATTGACGAGGTCGTCGAGGTCTGCCGCAGTGCGATTGACAAGAGCGACTGCGTAAACAAGCTGACGGCTCGCTTCGAGCTGGACCAGAAGCAGGCTACGGCGGTCGCGGAGCTTCGTCTGTACAGATTATCCCACCTTGAAGTGGACAAGATTACGGACGAATTAAACGAGCTCGAAAGGGCGATCGCCGACTACAAGGACATACTTGCCAACGAGAGCAGAGTATACGATATAATCAAGACCGACCTTTTGGAAATCAAGCGCAAATATCCTTCCGAGAGAAAGACGGAAATCGCGGTGGATTTCGGCGATATCGACGACGCGGACTTAATTCCCGAAGAGCAGGTCGTAATCTCGCTCACGCACTCGGGCTACGTAAAAAGGTTGCCCGTCGGCGAATACAAGGCGCAGCACCGCGGCGGTATGGGCATAACGGCGCACAAGCCTAAGGAGGAGGACTTTGTCGAGAATATGTTCGTCTGCTCGACGCACGACGACATACTGTTGTTCTCTAATTTAGGCAGAGTGTACTCGATTAAGGGCTACCATATCCCCGAGGCGGCGAGAGCGGCTCGCGGCAGAGCGATAGTCAATATCGTGCAGATATCGCAGGACGAAAAGATTGAAACAATGTTGCCGTACAATGCGGAAAAGCAATTCATATGCTTTGCAACCAAGAAGGGTATGATTAAAAAGACGGACATATCGCAGTTCGCAAGCATCAACCGTAACGGCAAGATAGCGATAAAGCTCAACGACGGCGACAGCCTCATATCCGTGCAGTACTGCTCGGAGGGCGACGACGTAATGGTTGCCAGCCGCGGCGGCAAGTGCATAACCTTCGGACAGGAAGACGTAAGGGCTATGGGCAGAGATACCGCGGGCGTAAGAGCAATGAAGCTCGTCGGCAAAGATTGCCTTGTGGATATGCTCGTGGTCGATAAGGATAAGGACGTATTGACGGTCAGCGAGAACGGCTACGGCAAGCGTACTGACCCTTCGCAGTTCCGTTCGCAGGGTCGTGCGGGTAAAGGTATCAAGGCGGGCACGTTCAACGAGCTCACGGGCGCTCTCGTATCGATTAATCAGGTTACCGACGAAGACGACGCAATGATTATTTCGGACGGCGGCACGATAATAAGAATGCACTGTTCGAGCATTTCGCGCTTCGGCAGAGCCTCGCGCGGCGTAAGGCTTATGAGGTTGAAGGACGGCGTCGTTGCCACGGTTGCATTGACCGAGCGCGACGACGAGGCGGAAACGCAGGCACCCGAAGAGAGTGCTGCGGACGTTCCTCCCGAGGATAACGACGGAGGGGAAGAGTAATGTTTAAACGAATAAAAATAACGCTTTTTATTCTGCTTATCATACTCACAAGCGTAGCTCCGCTAGCTTTTATTGTGGTGTAATAATTAAAGCCCCGCGGCAATCAGCCGCGGGGCTTTTTTGTTTGTTACATATTATCTTCTTCTTAAATCTTTGGTGTCCTCAACGCGCTTTTTCTGTCCCTCGGTAGAGGAGGGCATAATAATCTGCATAATCTTGATGAGCGACGATGACAGCGGGAATGCGGCTTCGATAGCCACGACTACGATAAGTATCTTTGCGTAGTCCCAGTTGAGGCTGCTCCAGCCCGAGCACAGCGCGTCCGCGATATGCAGTCTGCCTATAGCCGGCATTGCCATTGCAAGTATCGTCAAAGCGACCATTGAAACGTAAAGCACCAATCTGTAACCGTTGAACGGCTGACACACTCTGTACAGCATTACAAGTCCAGAGAACACGAGCGCCATCATACACATAGCCGTCTTGAAAACTTTAAATTCCGTCCCTGCGTATTCACATACGGTATACATTGACATAACGCATACTATCATAACCACTGCGCCCGAAATACTTCGGCTTAGCACGTGCGTAATAAACTTGCCCTCGACCCTCGCGTTGTTGGGTTGCAGCGAGAGGAAGAAGGAGGGTGCGCCTATGACGAACATCTCCAAAAGCAGCATATGGCTCGGCACGAACAGATACGCGCTTCTCATAAGTATGAACAGTACGGCAAGCGTAGCCGTAAACAGCGTCTTCATAAGGTAGAGCGACGCGGAGTTTTTAATGTTGTTAATAACGCGCCTGCCCTCGCCTACGACCTTGGGCATGTTGCCGAAGTTGTTGTCCATCAGAACAAGGTGGCTGACGTTTCTCGCCGCCTCACTGCCCGACGCGACAGAGATTGCGCAGTCGGCTTCTTTCAATGCAAGGATATCGTTTACGCCGTCGCCCGTCATCGCAACCGTGTTGCCCTCGGACTTGATAGTGCGCACCAAAATCGCCTTCTGTTCGGGAGTAACACGTCCGAAAACGGTGTACTTGTTTGCGACGTTTTCGACTTCTTTTTCGTTAAGACCTTCCAGCGATATGAACTTGTCGGCGTGTTCGATACCCGCGCGCTTGGCAACTTCCGATACGGTAATGGGGTTATCGCCCGAAATGACTTTTACGTCAACGTCGTTATCCTTGAACCACTTAATGGTTTCGATAGCGTCCTCACGGATATTGTCGGCAATCGAAATTATCGCGATAGGTTTTAAGATAGAGGGAAGCTTGTCGCCGACGATGGACGTCGAGGAGTGCGCAAGCACGATTACGCGCAATCCCATCTGAGCGTATTGCTTAACTATTCTTTCAACCTTGGGAGGGAGGGGCTTCAAAACGAACTCGGGCGCACCCATAACGAACGTGCCGACCTCGGCAAAGGTAACTGCGGAAAGCTTTCTCTTCGAAGAGAAGGGCAGCTTAGCCGTAGGCGACAGCGCGTCGCTGTGACCGAAGTGGTTGTACAGTGCAATCGAGGTCTGGTTGTTATCGTCGAGCGCGGCAAGCATACTGCCCATAATATCGTTCAGCGAGTACTCGCCGACGGTATTTAAAATGACCGCGTCGTTGACCTTCATTCGTCCGTCGGTAATCGTACCCGTCTTATCGAGGCAGAGTACGTTTACGCGCGCCAGCATTTCCAAAGAGTACAAGTCGCGCACGAGGGTGTTGCTTTTTGCAAGTCGCAGAACGCCGACGGCAAGCGCGACGGAGGTCAGAAGGAGCATACCCGAGGGTATCATACCTATAACGACCGAACACGTTCTTGCCAATGCAAGGCTGTCCTTCTCGGAAAGCAGCCAGGCGAGGACTTGGATGCCCGCGCTGTCGTTTGTAGCGCGCGACACGAGGAAAACGCCGATTGCGATGGGGAAAATGATAATCGAAACGACCTTGATTATCATTTGCATCGAGTTTATAAGCTCGGAATTGGGGCGCTTATACTTTTTAGCCTTTGCGGTAAGCTTTTCGATAAACGTTTCCTTACCGACTTTATCTACGCGGCACTTGCCGTTGCCGCTGGCAATAAAGCTGCCCGCGTACAGCACGTCGCCCGCGTTCTTTTTAATGGATACCGATTCACCCGTTAAAAGGCTCTCGTTGACTTCAACGTTGCCGTCCGCAAGTATGCAGTCGGCGGGAACCTGATTGCCAAGCTCCATTATGATAATGTCGTCGAGCACAACCTCGCTTGTGGGGATTTCTATAACCTCGCCGTCGCGTAGCACCTTGGTCAGGGACGACGCCATAATCGCAAGCTTATCTATTGCAAGCTTGGAACGGATTTCCTGAAAAATTCCTATACCTATGTTCGCGGCGGTAATGACGATTACGAGGTAGTTCGTAACGCCCTGCACGCCCGCAAGCAACAGGAAAATAAACGCAATAAGACACAACAGGTTAAAGAACGTGCAGATATTGCCTATGAATATGCTCGCGTACGACTTGGAATACTTCTTGTTGGTGTCGTTGAATAAGTACTGCTTAAAGCGCGTTTCAACCTGTTCGGTGGAAAGTCCGTTTTTGGTATCGGGCGTAAACCTTTCCACCTTGGTGTTGATGGTCATCTTGGGATGACGCTTGAAGTACTTGATTATCTTCGCCTTATCGAACATTTCCGCGGGCGGTTCGGGCTCGCCGTCCTCGACCTCGTCGCTCTCCGACGTATCGGGGCTGTCGCCGTCCGCAATAACGGCGGAGGCGGCAATTTCGTCGACTGCGTTATCTTCTTCGTCGGCGGCCGCTTCGGCTTCTTCTGCCGTCACGACCTCTTCCGAAGCCTCAGGTTCTTCCGTCTTTTTGGGAGCGGGCTTGTTGACCTTTGCGCGAACGGTGGTTTTGCGTACGGGCTTGGGCTTTTCGGCGGGCTCTTCTTCGGATTTTTCTTCAGGCTTCGGCTCGCTCTTAGACCTATCGCTTTTAGGCTTGGCGGTCTTGGCTTCCGCAGTCGGCTTAGCCTTTTTCTCGGCGGCGGGAGAGGTTATCTCTTCGTCCCCGTCGGAAACGGCTGCCGTTTCTTCTGCGCCCGACTTAACGTTTTCCTCGTCGGACGCGGCGGAAGCTGATGTCTTTTTTCCTTTATAAATAATTTTGCTCATATTTTCCTTTATGCCGAAATAGCGGCGGTAAAAATATTTCTACCTAATAATTATATCATACTCGGCGGTATTTTTCAATAGAATAAAGCTCAATTTAATTGCTTTTGCCTTTTTTTTGCCGTATAATATTTCCATAATTAACAAATTTATAGCGGAGCAGGTCAAAATATGATTGACATCAACCTTATAAGGAGCAATCCCGACCTCGTAAGAGAGAATATAAGAAAGAAGTTTCAGGACGGAAAACTTCCGCTTGTCGACGAAATTTTATCGCTCGACGAAAAGAAGCGCGCCTTACAGCGCGAGGGCGACGAGAGAAGAGCCAAGCGCAACGAATACGCCAAGCAGATAGGCGGACTTATGCGCGAGGGTAAAAAGGAAGAAGCCGAAAAAATCAAACAGCTTTCCAAGGAAAACAACGACGCGGTTGCCGCAATCGAGGCGGAGTGCGCGACGGTCGAGGAACAGCTCAAAAAGGATATGATGGCAATTCCCAACATTATAGCCGACGACGTGCCCCTCGGCAAGGACGACAGTTGTAACGTTCAGTGGAACACCTATCTCGAAGCCAAGGAAAAGCCCTTCGACGTGCCCTATCACCTCGACATTTTAGAAAGTCTGGACGGTATCGATTTGGACAGCGCGCGCCGCACGTCGGGCAACGGCTTTTACTATCTCACGGGCGATATAGCGCGCCTTCATTCGGCTGTTTTAACCTACGCTCGCGACTTTATGATTGATAAGGGCTTTACCTACTGCATACCGCCCTTTATGATAAGAAGCGACGTTGTTTCGGGCGTAATGAGCTTCGAGGAAATGGACGGTATGATGTACAAGATAGAGGGCGAGGATCTGTACCTTATCGGTACGTCGGAGCACTCTATGATAGGCAGATTTATGAATACCGTAATCGACGGAAGCAGACTGCCTTTGACTTTGACTTCGTATTCGCCCTGTTTCAGAAAGGAAAAGGGCGCTCACGGCATAGAGGAAAGGGGTATTTACCGCATACACCAGTTCGAAAAGCAGGAAATGATAGTCGTGTGCGAGCCCAAGGACAGCGAATACTGGTACGAAAAGCTGTGGTCGTACACCGTAGAATTGTTCGTATCCATGCAAATTCCCGTAAGAACTCTCGTGTGCTGTTCGGGCGATTTGGCTGATTTGAAGTACAAGAGTTTGGATATAGAGGCGTGGAGCCCCCGTCAGAAGAAATATTTCGAGGTAGGCAGTTGCTCCAACCTTACCGACGCGCAGGCGAGAAGACTTGGCATAAGATATAAGGACAAGGAAACGGGCAGAAACGCGTTTGCGCACACCCTGAACAACACGGTCGTTGCGCCTCCGAGAATGTTGATTGCCTTCCTTGAAAACCATTTGCAGGCGGACGGCAGCGTGTTTATACCCGAGGTTCTCCGTAAGTATATGGGCGGCAAGGAATACATTTACCCCAAGAAAAAATAGAGAGCGTAAGGCGCAACGTTTTAAGTTGCGCCTTTTTAAAAAAGTATGAATTTATTGTTTTTCGATATCGAGTGCGCAAGCGTGTACAAGACGGTGGCAAAGATATGCGCCTTCGGCTACGTGCTGTGCGACGAGCAATTTAATATAATCAAAAAGGAAGATATCCTCATCAATCCAAAGGGCAAGTTCCACTTAACCGACGGCAGAGGCGAACACGGGCTTGTTCTTCCGTACGACTACGGCGAGTTCAAAAAGTGCCCGACTTTCCCGCAGGTTTACGGCAGAATACGCGAGCTTTTGGAGGACAAGAACAATCTTGTTTTCGGTCACGCAACCATAAACGACGTAAATTATCTCGATTTGGAAACGCGCCGTTTTAAACTGCCGCCCTTCGAGTTTGCCTTTTCGGACAGCCAGCTTATGTATATGACGTCTATAAACGATTTTTCGCGGCAGTTCGGGCTCGAATACATAACCAAGGATTTGGACGTGGAGTTCACGCCCCACCGCGCGGCGGACGACGCGTACGCGACTATGCGCGTAACCGAGGCTCTGTGCAAGAAGCACGGCTGTGCGGGTGCGGAAATTGACGGGTTGCTGAAAATAAAGCGCGGCACGGTTAAAAACCACAGGATAATCAGACCGACGGCGAAAGCTTACGGCGAGTACCGCGCTAAATTGCAAAAGGAAAAGGCGGAGCGCGCAAAGCGGCGGGGTAAATTCTATAACCGAGTAAACCGCAAGCACACGGCGCAGTCGGACAAATTGAAGGGGTACACGTTCAATTTTTCGCGGAAGTTAGAATATGAAATCGAAATTTCCGTGCCGCTCGTAGAAAAAATCTTTGCTCTCGGCGGAAAGTATACGCAGAAGCTTTCGCTGTGCAACGTTTACGTGTGCGACCCGTCGGACGACACGGTGCGCACGCAGAACGCCAAAGAGGGCGGACAACTGAAAGTCATATCCGTAGACGAGTTGAGGTCGATGCTGAATGATTGATTTGCCCGAAAAATTCAAAATGCGTATGCGCGGACAGCTCGGCGCGGCTTACGACGAATTTATAAAGTCGTACTACAGACAGCCGTACAAAGCAATCCGCGTCAACACGCTTAAAATTTCAGTCGAAGATTTTAAAAAGATTTCGCCGTTCGATAGTCTTGTTCCCGTGCCTTGGGAGGAAAACGGCTTTTACGTTACGGACGAAAAGGCGGGCAAGCACATACTGCACGCGGCGGGACTTTACTACGTTCAGGAGCCTTCCGCAATGGCGGCAGCGCCTCTTCTGGAGGTCAAGGCGGGGGAGCGCGTACTCGATTTGTGTTCCGCCCCGGGCGGCAAGGGCACGCAGCTTGCACAAGCTATGTGCGGCGAGGGGATTATCGTACTGAACGAAATAAATTTTTCGCGCGCAAAGATTCTTTCGCAGAATGTGGAAAGGCTGGGCGTAACCAACGCGGCGGTAATAAGCGAAAACCCCGATAAGGTGTGCGATTATTTCGAAGGCTATTTCGATAAAGTTTTGGTCGACGCGCCCTGTTCGGGCGAGGGTATGTTTTTAAAAGAGGAAAACGCGGTCAAGGAGTGGAGCGAGGAAAACGTTCTCGCGTGCGCAAAACGGCAGTCGCTGATTTTGGACAGCGCGCAGAAAGCGTTAAAGCCGAACGGCTTGCTCGTTTATTCCACCTGCACGTTCGCGCCCGAAGAGGACGAACAGCAGATAGAAAATTTTTTAAAGAAATATCCGAATTTCAAACTGCTTTCGATGAAAAAGCTTTTGCCGCACGAGTGTGCTGGCGAGGGGCATTTTGTCGCTTTAATGCAAAAGACGGACGGCGAGGAGCGTGAAGTACCGCTGTTTAAAATAAACAGACCCACGAAAGACGTTAAGTACGAGTGGAAGCATTTTCATATGCATACTCTTTTTAGCAAAGGGGATTACGATAATCTGCATTTTACGGGCGAAACGCTCTATAATATACCCGAAAACTGTCCCGATTTGCCGTTCAAAACCTTGCGCGTTGGGCTCAGACTGGGTGACGTGACGAAAAGCAAGTATATGCAATTCTTAAATTTCGAGCCCTGCCACGCGCTTGCAATGGCTTTGGGCAAAGAGTGGGGAATGTGCTTCGGAGTTAACGAGGAAAGCGCGATAGAATATTTAAAGGGATATCAGATAAAATACGATGACGAAGATCATCTTATGCAATACGGTTGGTTTCCCTTAGTCTATAAAGGCTATCCGCTCGGTTGGTGCAAGCTCACCGAAAACGCGGCGAAAAACCACTTACCGAAAGGTCTGAGAATTTAATAAACAAATTAAAGCCCCGCGGCAAACGCCGCGGGGCTTTAAAGTTATTCAATTATTCGTCTTTGCCGTCGTCCTCGGAAGGAGTAGCTTCCTCGCTTTCGGCAGGAGCTTCCTCGACCGCAGGCTCTTCAACCGCGGGAGTTTCCTCGACCTTCTCTTCGGTAGTCATTTCTTCTGTTTCCGCTACGGTCGCACTGTCGGCAGGCTTGTCGGTCATCAGACTTTCGTCAAAGCTGCCCTCTTCGATTACGGGCGCTTCGCCGTTAGCCTTAACGTACTTTTTAACGTAACGCTTATTCTTGTTGAAGTTGTAGGAGTTCTTGCCGCTCGACTTTCTGCCCGTGTGCTTTTTAACGAAGTCTTTGATAAACAAAGCCGCAATCGCTATCAGCATAGCCGCAAGAAGCACGATAGAGGAGGCAAGCAACCAAACGTTAACATTGCTGCCGGAGCCGCTGTTGCTGTCGGTGTCGCTGTCGCTCGTTCCGGGAGCGGTGGGTTCGCCGATAATATCGACGTCCTTATCGATTACCGAGTAGTCGATAAACGACGACATGTAGAAAGTTTCCGCCTTGGTTGCGTCGGTCTCGCCGTAAGGCAGGCCGTTGTCTACGACTTTGAGGAATGCGAGGCTTTCCTTGCTCTCGGTGTAATCGAACGAGTATCCCGTATCGTCGGTGTTGATTTCGCCGTTGAAGGGGATAAACGCTTCTGAATCGAACAGCGAGAAGGTGTAGTAAGCCGCTTCGTAGTCGTAAAGCTTGTCGACGTTAACGCTATTTTCTTCCGCGAGTTTTTCGAGGTCGGAAATATTAGCGTCGTTGTCTTTAAGCTCTGCGTCGGGAGCGCCGTTTATAATAGCCTTCTTGTATTCCGCGATAATGCCGTCTGCGTAGTAAGCGACGTTATCGTCGAAAGTCGACTGGTTGAGCGAAGAAGCCAAATCGCTGTAATCGAATATGACGTAGCTGTCCTGATCGTAGTCACCTTCGGTGTAGCTCGACTCAGCGTCGCGCTTACCGCTCCAAAGCTCGAGCTTGTAGCTCTTAGCCTCTGCGCCGGTATGAATATAGAAGGTAACGGTTACCCATTTGCCTATATATTCGGGGTGCTCTACGGTATCGATCGTGAACTGATAGGGGGTGGAAGAGTTGACACCGTTTTCGTAGCGCATTTTAACGGTTTCGCCCGTGGTGTCGATGCCGTAAACAAGTTTGCTCTTGTTTGCTTTGCCGTCTTCGACGTAGTAGTACGTTGCATTTCCGTCTACGCCGTTGCCGCTGTACAGATAAACCTTGTTGTTATCCTTGCCGCCCGCAACGAGGTAGTGGGGAGCATACGCAGTCTTGTTCGCGTCAGCGTAGTAAATCTCGCCCTTTACAAGATCCTCGAAATTGACTTTATTGCCGTCGGCATCGAAGAACTTCTCGTGCTCGAAGCTCAAATCGTACTGTCTGGTAAGATTGTAGAAGTTTGCGTAAAGCTTGCCGTCGCCGTTTTCGTACAGACCGTCTTTTCTCAGTCTGTAAGCGATTTCGTCCTCGTTTTCGTCCTTTAAGATATTGCCGTCGGCGTCGTACCAGAAGTTATATTTGGGAGTAGAGTAGGAAAGCACTTTGCCGCCCGACTTGTCCTCTACGAGGTAAACGCTTGCAACCGCGCCCGCGCTCGCCTTAACTCTCACGCTGACCGCCTTGTAGCTGTTCGCGCTTACCGACGCGGATTTGCCGATATAGCCGTAGTTATAAATCTGTCCGTCAGCCTGACCGAACTCTCTTACAGTGTTAACAATGAGGAGGGGCTGAACGGTTCTGTTGCCGAACACCGCGTTCCAGAGATTGTTGTCGTGAGCCGCAAGGTTGGACTGTTCGATGGTGTGCAGTATGCTGTACCAGGTGCAGTCTTTGTAATTTTCGTTTTCGAAGTGTTCCTTGCTTAAAAGACCCGCGTAGTCGTTCTTGTTGGTGTCGTGGTAACCGTCGAGGGTTATATCGGTGGAAGAATTTATAAAGCTACTGTTTCCGTTCACGCCCGTATAGGAGGAAGGAGTAGCCAAATCCTTTTTAATCTCGTTCTTCTCGCCCTGTTCGGTGTCGAACTGATGCGAAGTCTTTTCGACCGTTTCGTTAAAGGCAATGGTAGCCGTCTGCGACGAGCCCGAGGTGTAACCGTAAACGTCCTCGTCGAGCGACATAACCGATATATTGGTCAGCGCAACCCAGCCCGCTTTATACGACTGCCTTGACGTGCTTCTTATCGAGGTGTTGCCGAAGTTGACTACGATTTCGAATGACTTGGGGCTGTTCGTGTCCTTGGAGGTGTTGGAAACGCGGATAAAGCATCTTGCCCAGCCGTTGTAAGCGTTGGGGATTTTGTCGTCGCCCTCGCCGATAGTTACCTCGCTCAGCGTGGTGGTGTCGACCGAGAAAGAGGAGGTGACGTCCTTATCGTCGTCGCCCAGTCCCTTGACGGTGACGGTCGCCGCGGTTTTGCCCTTCATATCGGAAGTTTTAATCCAGAAGGAAACGAGCATATATTCGCCGTCGTTAAGCTTAAAGTTCGTATTGTCGGTTATGTGCGCCTCGTACGCCGCGCCGTAAGCGCTCAGCATAACCAGCGCGTCCGTGTTCGCGCCCGCACCGGGCAGCTTGGTAGCCGTCTTTAACGCGTCGGTCAGAACCTCGTCGTACTCCGTGTTAATATTGCTTGCCGAGGCAAACGACCAGTCGTCGCCGCTTCCCACCAAGGTGGTGGCAATAATATCTTTGTCAATTCTTATGCCGTTGTTTTTAAGTCCCGTGGGGATATAAAGCTTATCGTTGGAGTCGCTTATGCCGCCGAGCCCGCTGGTTGTTTGATAGGTGTTGTCCGCAGTCTTTTCCGCGCAGACGTACTTACCCGTATTTGTTTCTTCGACGGTAAGTCCGCCCTTTACGCTGGAAGGGCTCAACGCAACGGGTTCGCTGCTTTTGAAAGCCGAGTTTGCAAAGTCGATGAAGAAGTATCTGTCTTCGAAATTGTTCTTGTATTCCTGGTCGGTAACGCCACCGTCTTCGCCGTCGGTCTTGTACTTTTCAACGTCGACGCGGAACTCGTTCTGCGCGTCGGGAGAAAGAGGATAGGAAACGTTAGCGTCGCGTGTGTCTTCGCCCTCGGACTCGTGAATTTTTTCGGAGAAGCCCGTCTTTTCTTCCATTGCGGCGATGCTGTTGTACTTCTTGATTGTTACGTCGTCGAAGAACGCGTAGCCTTCAACCGTGCCCGCCTCGTTTTCGCCCAGACCGAGCTGAATATTTACGGAAGTGGTGGCAAAGCTGCTTGCCGCAACGTAAACGGTGTACTGAACCCAGCCGTTGTTTTCCCAGTTTTCGTAATCGATAACCTCTTGGTCGCCGACCGTCTTGGTTACAACGGGGTTGAGCTTTTCGGTATTGATATTCTTAATCGTGAAGGCGTCGAGATCGTTGCCGCCGACCTGCGTATTGACTTTTATATACGCGCCGCGGTCGAAATCGACCTTCTTTCTCTGAGTATTCGCGCCGCTGAAATACAACTCGGACGTTTTAACCCACAGCGAAATTTCCGCCGCGGTGTTCGCTTCCAGGGTTACGGTGGTAGAGCTTGTGTAATAGGTCTCCGCGCCGTGGAAATCGTTTCTGCGGTAGTTGTGAATCATAAGAACCGACGTTTCGAGGAGATGTCCCTTATCTTCCTCGTCCTTAAAATACAACTTGCCGTCGTCGCCCTCGTAGGTGACAACCTCGTTGCCTTTGCTGTCTAAAATCTTGCCGTCCTCGTCGTAGCGGTAGCTATGCGTGTAAGGATTTTCGATATAGTCCTTCGCATGCGCGGCAGACTCGTCGGAAGATTCTGAGCTCGTATCGGTTGCGTCGTGAGTATTCTTATACGGCAAATCGTCGGTTAACGCACCGTTGTAGTCTTTCTTATCGTCGTCGTCCGAATCGAGGTCGTCGTTGTCCTCCAAAGTCTGGGGGAGGTCGGGGTCGGTAATATAATCCCAACGCTCTTTACTCGTATTTATAACGCCGGACATCGATGAGGACGAAGTGCCGTTATAGCCTCTCGTCCAGTTGTCGGGGTTGCTGATGGGGTAAAGCCCCTTGTTGTCCGAATAGAATTCGAAATTGCCGTTCTTTATGGTCTGTTCGTCGATTTTGGTAGTGGTCTTGTCGTCTTCCTTATCGGACGAACTGCCGCCGTCGCTTGTCGAGCAAGCCGTCGACATACCTATCGTCATCGACGTTGCAATCGCCGTCAAACCTAATACGGCGGATTTTAAGAAGGTTCTTTTTTTCCTGTTCATTTAACACCTTTTAAAAGAGTTTGTCCTCAGTTTGTCCGCGTAGCGGGCTGAGATTTCATACCCTATTATTTTAATATAAACCTGAGCTTTTTGCAACTGATTATTGCGGTTGAAAGGCAAAAAAATTCATTATTATAGAAAAATTGCGAAAACTATTATACAGAAAGGCGGCGAGAGAGGAAATTTATGAAAAAAATCAATAAAAAAGCGGTCGGGGGCGGACTTGCGCTCGGCGCGATTAACGGACTTTTCGGCGGTGGCGGCGGTATGATTGCCGTACCCGTTTTGTCCGACGTTTTAAATTACCCGCGAAAGCAGGCGCACGCGACGGCGATACTGATAATAACTCCCGTGTGTATCGTCAGCGCGATAACTTATATAATACTCGGCTATACCGATTTATCGATAATAATACCCGCCGCGTTGGGCAACGTGGCGGGCGGACTTCTTGGCGCGCAGCTTTTAGGGAAGCTGCCTAAATTCTGGGTGGACGTAACGTTTATCGCGATAATGCTCGTGGCGGGACTTCGGATGGTGATAGGCTGAAATGTCGTTTATAATCTATCTTTTAGTCGGCTTTGCGGCGGGAGTGATAGGCGGTATGGGAATGGGCGGCGGCACGATTTTGATACCCGCGCTCACCATACTTCTGGGAGTAAACCAGCACCTTGCGCAGGCGACCAACGTCATAGCCTTTCTGCCCATGGCGGCGCTCGTTCTGCCCGCGCACAAAAAGAACGGACTTTTGCGTACGGACGACGTGTGGGAAATAATAATTCCCGCACTTATTACGACCGTGCTCGGCGGGCTTTTAATGGCGGCTCTTCCTACGGAAGTGCTCAAAAAACTCTTCGGATTTTTCCTCGTCGCGCTCGCGGTAAAGCAGGCGTTCGCACTGATAACTCAGATGCAGAACAAGCGTGCGCATTAAGCGCGGGAAAAGAGCTTTTTCAAGGGGCGCGCGGACACCATTTCCATACCGCAGAAAGCGCCCACGGCAAACAGCGAAACGAACGCGCCGCATATGATTATCCGCCACAGCGGGCCGAGAATATTGTCGAACAGATTGGAAAGCAAGTGCCCGAACAGGCACGCTACGGCGCATATGGCGATACTCTTTAAAAGGTAGCCGAAATAATTGATTTCGGGGCAGTTTTTCTTTAAAAGATGCAAATTGAGCGCCGCGGTAATTATAAAGTTCAGCGAAAAACCGACCATAAAAGCGTTTATGCCCAAAAGGTGCGTCAAGCCGAAAATCGTGCCTATCATTGCAATCGCGCCGATAAAGAAGTAAATGAGGGTGCGTACCTCGAAATTGAGCGAGTTCAGAATAGTCGTGGTTATCATGGATATGCACATGGGCAGCATCATAAACGAAAATCTGCTCATAACCGTGCCGCTCAGTTCGTTCGCGTAGAACAGTATTCCTATGTCTTTGCCCAGCGTAAACATTACGGGGATGAGCACGGTGGCAATGAGCACCGACGACTTAATCGTCCTTTCGATATCGCGTTTTAATAGTTCGTTACGCTTTGCGTAAAAGTTTTCGCTCATCTCGGGCGCGACAACCACGGCAATCGAGCCGATAAGCGAATTGGGTATCATAAGCATGGGCACGCTCATTCCTATAACAGTGCCGTAAAGAGCCAAAGCTTCGCTGTTCGTATAGCCGCACGCTCTGGAAAGAAGGGCGGGCAGGAACATAGCCACGCACGAGTTTAAAAGGGAGGTCGAAGTCCTCATTGCGGTTATGGGCAGAGAGGCTTTGACGAGCGGTTTGAACTGCGATTTGGGGTTGACGATTCTGCCGCCCTTGAAGAAGTACCAGCCGAGGGATACGGCAAACGAGAATATGTAGGATACGAGCACGGCGATTATAGCCATACGCGCGCCGTCCTTGGCGGTGTGGGCAAAGCTTATGAGCACACAGCCGCACGCGACCATGACCGCGTTTTCGGCAAGCTCGATTATGCTGTACGGCAAAAACTGCTTATTTCCCCAGAAAGAGCCGCGCATTATCGCGTAAATCGAGGTTAAAATCAGCCCGGGGAGCAGCCACAGGAAAATTTTGACGCAGTCGCGGTCGGGGAATAAAAACGCGTACAAATCCCGCGCGAGGAACATAACGAGTGCGGCGGGGAGCGTAAACATCAGAGTACATAAAATACCCGCCGTAACCACCGCGTGCTTGCCCTTGGCGTTGCCCGTCGCCGTATTTTTGGCGATAAGGCGGGAAACGGTTACTGGAATTCCGCTGGACGCGGCGGTAAGAAATACCGAAAAAACCGAAAGACAAATCTGGTAAATGCCCAGCCCTTCCGCGCCGATAGAGCGCGAAAGAATAATTCTGTAAATAAAGCTGAGCGCCTTTTCGAAAGTGGAAAATACGGTGACCTGAGCCGCCGACCTGTAAATATTGCTCTTTTTTCTGTTCTTCTTCATCAACAATATTCTACAAACCGAACTTGCCGAATATTCACAAATTATGTCGAAAGCGAGTATATTATAGTATGTTTTCGCTTACTTTGGAGAGAGGCAGGTATCTGAGGATACGCAAGGGAATAACCGAAAAAGAGGTTTCCGCGGCGTTCGGCTGTCCCGTACCCAAGGTGTTCTGCGGCGAAATAATAAAGCTCTCTCCGCCCAAACGTTACTGCTTCGCGTTAGTCGGCGACACGTACGCGACAATCGCCGCAAGAGAAAGGGTAAACGAGCAAAGTCTGCGTAGACAAAACGGAGACAGAGCCGTTTACCCGACGCTTAAAATATGGCTGCCGTAACACAAATTAAGTCGTAAGCGTATAAATACATTAAACGAGATATTCAGTTAACGCGCTGCGGCGTGTAAATCAAACGGAGGTAAAAATGTCGTTCTTTTCAAATTTTCAGTCGGACAAATGTCCCGGCACAATAAGCGGAAACCCGTTAAACGGTATGTGCGAAAAGGTGTGCATACAGGCACAGAAAATTTTCGACGCGGGTATTAAGCAGGTACAGATAGAAAATTACACGATGGCGGTCACGTCGTTTACGCCCGAAAATCCTACATATCCCTTAACTTTCATAAGCGCGCGCTCAACCGACGCGGGCGTTACGCTCACCAACGTGAGCGTTGAGAGGCTTGCGGATAAACAGGGCTGCGCAAGGGTACAGGCAACCGTCAACATTCCCGTCGAGGTGGTCTACACCGACGCGAACGGCGTGGAGGGGGTAGGCACTGCTTCCATAGCTATAAACGAGGACGTTCTGTTGTTCGTTCCCGCGCCCTCAATCATGCCTTTCAGGGTTGAAGCGCAGGGCTCGGTCGTTTGCGCCGAGGGCACTTTCAACAGTGAAACGGAGTCGTTTACGGTCAATGCCTGCACGACGGTAATTTTAAAAATTGCCATCGACGTAGAGCTTTTGATACCCAGCTACGGCTACTGTGCAATTCCCCCCGCACAGGACTATTCGAAGGAAGTGTGCGCAGGATTTTTCGAGCTGCCGCTCTATCCTCAGGGCAAA
Organism: uncultured Clostridia bacterium; assembly: GCA_947177975.1. Lineage (GTDB taxonomy): Bacteria > Bacillota > Clostridia > Christensenellales > Borkfalkiaceae > Coproplasma. The sequence goes on from CAMWWH010000011.1 coordinate 16,429, forward strand.
AACTGCAACTGCAAATAAGCGGGAGTAACCGTAAAACTATAACTTGCTACAAACAGCGTACGGCGGCAAAATTGACGATTTTGCCGCCTATTTTTCGTATTTTAAATCGAATAAATAGTACTATGTCACGCATAATCGCCCTAAAAAGGTCAATATAAACAAAATTTCAACCGTAATTCAAAACGCTTTAATTTTTCGGGTTTAAGTGATATAATCTTAAATATGAAGATTTTTTCAATAAGCGACTTGCATCTTTCCGGAACGTGCGATAAGCCTATGGACGTGTTCGGCGCGGGGTGGGAAGGTCATTTCGAAAAGATAAAAAACGACTGGAAAGCCAAGGTCGAGGACGATGATATTGTGCTCTTATGCGGCGACACGAGCTGGGGCACGGTGCTTTCCGAAGGCGTCGTCGATTTGAATTCGTTAAAGGAATTAAAGGGTAAAAAAGTCTTTGTCCGCGGCAACCACGACTATTGGTGGAACGGCATAACCAAGCTGCGCGACGCCGCGCCCGACGATACGTTTTATTTTCTGCAAAACGGTTGCGTAAAGTTCGGAAACGTGGTAATCTGCGGCTCGCGCGGTTGGACTTGCCCGGGCAGCGCCGACTACACCGAGCACGACGAAAAGCTGTATTTAAGGGAAGCCGAGCGGTTAAAGCTGTGTTTTAAGGAAGTGGAAAAGGTGCGCGGGGAAGGCGATATTTTAATCGTTATGACCCACTATCCGCCCGTAAGCCCCAAGTTGCAGGACACGCTCTTTTCCGAGCTTTTCAAGGAAAACAGGGCGGACAAGGTAGTTTTCGGACATATACACGGGCAGAGTTATTTTCCCCTGCGGACGGTCAAGGACGGTATAGAATACGTTCTGACTTCGTGCGATAAAGTGGGTTTTACGCTGCAACGTATTTTGTAATATTTTGCAAAATTTTGCTTTAAAAACTTTACATTAAAAATAAGTTGTGATATACTTTTAAAAAATTAAGGGTTCAGGCGGAATGAGTGCTTTTCAAATTGCCGTAAGCTTCAAGGGAAGAGCGGCGGCGCCAACTGAATAATTCGTTTTAAAGGCGGAATAATTGTCGTATTTTCTACGGCATTATTACCGCTTTTTTAATGCCGAACCGAATTTACAAGGATAAAATTTCACGTATGCTCAAATCGAAGGATTTATTGGGATTAAGGGATATCACCGCGGAAGAGATAACGCTCATACTCGACACTGCGGAAGAGATGAAGCAAGCCGTAAAGAGCGGTAAGAAAAGCTTCGACCTGTTAAAAGGCAAAACGCTTGTCACGCTTTTCTACGAGAACAGCACGAGAACGCGCTCGTCGTTCGAGCTTGCGGGCAAGTATCTTGGCGCGACCGAAATAAACATTTCGGCGTCGTCGAGCTCGGTGCAGAAGGGCGAAACGCTTATCGACACGGGCAAGACCCTGCAAGCGCTCGCAACCGACTTTATAGCAATCCGTCACCCTATGGGCGGAGCGCCCGCTCTGCTTGCAAAGACGGTGGGCTGTTCGGTTTTAAACGGCGGCGACGGTATGAACGAGCACCCCACACAGGCGCTTTTGGACATGCTCTCGATACGCGAGGAGTTCGGAACGTTAAAGGGACTGAAAGTGGCGATTTTAGGCGATATCAAGCACAGCAGAGTTGCCAAGTCCAACCTTTTCGGACTTAAAAAGATGGGCGCGGAGGTCTGGGTTTACGCTCCAAAAACGCTCATTCCCAAGGGCTTTGACGAACTTGGCGCGCACATAGCGACCTCCCGCGAGCAGTGCGTGGACGGCGCTAACGCGGTAATGGGACTGAGAATACAGCTCGAAAGGCAGTCGGGCGGACTGTTTCCGTCGCTGTCCGAGTACTCGCGCTTTTACGGAGTAAACGACGAGGTTATGAAGCACGCCGACAAAAAGGCGATAGTGGTACACCCCGGACCCGTAAACCGCGGGGTAGAGCTGACGCCCAAGCTTATCGACGGCGCAACCAGCCGCATCGAAGACCAGGTAACCAGCGGGCTTGCCGTGAGAATGGCGGCATTAAAACTTCTTTCCGAATACAGGGAGGCACACGCATGAAAACTTTAATTCAAGGCGGCGAAGTCGTACTTTTGGACGGCGTCGAAAAACTCGATATTTTAATTGAGGACGGCAAGATAGTAAAGCTTGCAAAGACCGTCAAAGCCAACCCCGATTACGTAGTAATCGACGCGAAGGGAAAGACGGTAATTCCGGGTATAATCGATATGCACGTGCATCTGCGCGAGCCCGGTTTCGAGGGTAAAGAGGACATAGAGAGCGGCTCGAAAGCGGCTGTGGCGGGCGGCGTAACGCAGGTCTGCTGTATGCCCAACACCTCGCCCGTGTGCGACAACGCGGTCGTAGTCAAATATATCAAGGCGCGTCAGCAGGAGGTCAACCTCTGCAAAATCAACCCCATAGGCGCGATAACCAAGGGCGAGAACGGCGAGGCGCTTGCCGACATAGGTAAAATGGCTCAGGCGGGCGCGGTAGCGATTTCCGACGACGGTAAGTCGGTTATGAATTCGCTTATAATGCGCCTCGGTATGGAGTACGCAAGCGGCTTCGGCTTGAAGTGTCTTTGCCACTGCGAGGATATAAACCTTGTCGACGGCGGAGTTGTCAACGAGGGCAAAAATTCCACGCTCACGGGCTTGAAGGGCAGTCCCCGCGCAGCCGAGGACATAATGATTGCACGCGACATTTCGCTTGCGGAAAGTTTAGGCGTGCCCGTGCACATTTGCCACGTTTCGACGTACAGCGGTGTAGACATAATCCGCGCGGCGAAAAAGCGCGGAGTTAAGGTCACTGCTGAAACCTGCCCGCATTATTTCATACTGACCGACGACATAATCACGGATTTCGACACGTTCACCAAGGTCAATCCGCCCGTGAGGGAGGAAAAGGACAGAAAGGCGATAATCAAGGGCTTGAAGGACGGCACGCTCGACTGCATAGTCACCGACCACGCGCCCCACTCGCAGAAGGACAAGGAGGTCGAATACAACCTCGCGGCTTTCGGTATGAGCGGCATAGAAACAAGCTTTGCCTTATCGTACACCTACCTTGTAAAGAGCGGAATTATAAATATCAACGAGCTTATGAAGCTTATGTCCTACAACCCCGCAAAGACGCTGAATTTAGAGGGCGGCGAGATAAAAGAGGGCGGCGTTGCCGACCTTGCGATAGTCGATTTAAACGAGGCTTACACAATCGACAGCAGCGAATTTCTTTCCAAAGGAAAGAACACTCCGTTCAACGGCTTCGAGGTATACGGAAAAGTCTGCGCAACTTTGGTTGACGGCGAAGTTAAATATTCACAACAATAATATCGAGAGGGAAATGAAATGACTGATAAATTGATTGAAAAAATTATTCAAATGCAAAATCCCACGTGCGTGGGTCTGGACACCGATTTTTCATACCTGCCCGACGAAATGCGCGACGGTATGGCAACCTTCGAGGGCGTAGTCGAGCAGATTATAGAATTCAATATGAATATAATCGACAAGGTCTGCGACATAGTGCCCGCGGTAAAGGTGCAGGTTGCGTATTACGAGCAGTACGGCTATAACGGACTGCGCGCGTTCGACTACACGGTCAACTACGCGAAGGGCAGGGGAATGTACGTCATTGCTGACTGCAAGCGCAACGACATAGGCTCTACGGCAAAGTGCTATTCGACGGCTTATTTGGGCAAGACGGACATCAACGGCAAAAAGCTGACGGCTTTCCCTGCGGACATGCTTACGGTCAACGGCTATCTCGGCACGGACGGCATCGCGCCCTTCGTCGAGGATATCAAAAAGAACGACAAGGGAATTTTCGTGCTTGTCAAGACGTCCAATCCTTCGAGCGGCGAATTGCAGAACTTAAAGCTTGAAAGCGGCGAGTACCTTTACGAGCGTATGGGCAAGCTTGTCGAGGAGTGGGGCAAGGACTGCATAGGCAAGTACGGCTATTCGGACGTCGGCGCGGTCGTAGGCGCAACCCACCCCGAAGAGGCGGCAAACCTGCGCAAGCAGTTAAAACATACTTTCTTCTTAATTCCCGGTTACGGCGCGCAGGGCGCTAACGCGGAAATGCTCAAATGCTGCTTCGACGAAAGGGGCTTGGGCGGTATCGTCAACAATTCCCGCGGAATAATCTGCGCTTACAAAAAGCCCGCATACGCAGGTATGGGCTACGCCGAGGCGGCTCGCGCGGCTTGCATAGATATGCAGAAGGATTTGGTAAGTACCATAGGTAAAATAGGCAGATGAAAGAGCTGATTTCAACCGTAAAAGAGGTAAAGCAAATTGCCGACAATACGTATTCGCTGACCGTCACTCTGCCCGAAAGCGCGGGCGAAATTAAGGGCGGACAGTTTTTAAATATCGCCACTGGCGACGGCTCGCGTCTTTTGAAAAGACCTTTCGGTATCGTTAAGGCGGATGGCAACGATATAACCGTCTGCTTTCAATTAAAAGGCGATGGCACAGTTGCTCTGTCCGAGGCGAAAGCGGGCGATAAACTCGCGGTTTTACTGCCGCTCGGCAACGGTTTTATTATCCCCGAAAATGCGAAAAACGTAGTAATTATCGGCGGCGGAGTGGGTATTTTCCCGCTTGTGCCCGTAATCTGCGGCAATAAAGACAAAAAATTCTATTCTTACATAGGCTTCCGTAATAAAAACTGTGCCTGCCTTTTGGACGAGTTTAAGAAGAGTGAGAAGCTGACCGTTGTCACGGACGACGGCTCGCTCGGCGAAAAGAACAACGCGGTCAACGCGTATTTTAACGATATAAATAACGTGCCCGCCGACCTTATCATAGCGTGCGGTCCGCCCGTTATGCTGAAAGCGTTGAAGAACAAAATGAAAGAAAATAACGTAAAAACGCCCTGCCTCGTATCCTTGGAAGAGAGAATGGGTTGCGGAATAGGCGCATGCCTTGTGTGCGTGTGCAAGAAGTCGGACGGCGGCAACGCAAGGGTATGCAAGGACGGACCCGTATTCGATATTAACGAGGTTGAGCTTTGATAGACGAACGCACGGAAGAAAACCAAACGGAGGTAATAGCCGAAAAATCGCGCAAGGCGGCGTACGTTTTTCTTGCGTTGACGGCTCTCGGAGTGGCGGTTGCCGCGGCGGGGGTTATTCTGTATCTGACTGTCGGGCATAAGTCCGTCAAAACGGGCGAGCAGGCGGCGGTAATTAGTCTGACCGCCGTAGGCGCGGTTCTGATTGCGGTGTTTACGGCGCTCTTTATAAAGCAGTTGTACCGCACGTATGCGCTGATAGTTTTTAAAGAGGGTAAACTCGTATTACCCGACGGCGCGGAGTGCTCGCCGAACGAAGTCACCGCCGTCGAAAAGGGAAATAACAAAATCACGGTAACGGTTAACGGCGAACGCAGGGAAATAAACGGAGTGGCAAATTGTGACAAAGCGTACAGGAAGCTTTGCGTACTGACGGGTAATCCCGTTACCGAATAAAGGTGAAAAATGGCTGATTTAAGCGTAAAAATTTGCGGTGTGGAATTTAAAAATCCCGTAATAGCGGCAAGCGGCACTTTCGGCTTCGGCAGGGAGTTCGACGAGGTGTACGATATAAGCGCGATAGGCGGAATATCGACCAAGGGCTTGACTAACGAGTCGCGTTTAGGCAACCCCGTACCCCGAATAGCCGAGGGTCACGGAGTAATTTTAAACGCGGTCGGACTGCAAAATCCCGGGGTGGAGCACTTTATCAAGTACGATTTAGACTTTTTAAAGTCTAAAAATATAGTTATAATTGCAAACGTCGCGGGCAACACGCTCGAAGACTACGGTAAAATCTGCAAGAAGCTCGACGGACTTGTCGATATGGTCGAGCTGAATATTTCCTGCCCCAACGTGCACGCGGGCGGAATGGCACTCGGCATCAAGCCGAAAAATATCGAAGAGGTCACCGAGCTTGCAAAAAGCAATTTAAAAAAGACCCCGCTTATGGTCAAGCTGTCGCCCAACGTGGAAAGTATTTCTACCAACGCAAAAGCGGCTGAAAGCGGCGGCGCGGACTGCGTATCGCTCGTAAATACTTTTATGGGAATGGTTATAGACCTCGAAAAGCGTAAGCCGATAATCGCCAATAACACGGGCGGCGTGTCGGGCGCGGGCATAAAGCCGATGGCTTTAAGAATGGTGTACGAGGCGGCTCACGCGGTCAAAATTCCCGTCGTCGGTATGGGTGGCATAATGTCGGGCAAGGACGCTCTCGAATTTATTTGTGCGGGCGCAAAGGCGGTGCAGGTGGGCACGGCAAACTTTGCCGACGCTCTCGCTATGCCGAGAATAATCAAGGAAATGAACGACTGGCTCGATAAGCACAATATTAAAAACGTAAACGAAATAGTCGACACTTTAAAATTGAACTAAAAAGGAAGAGGAATACATATGGAACTTACCTACAAACAGCAGTTTATTAAATTTATGGTAGACAACGGAGTATTGAAATTCGGTGAATTCACGCTCAAAAGCGGAAGAAAAGCGCCCTATTTCATCAATACGGGCAACTATAAAACGGGTTCGCAGCTTGCCCGCCTCGGCAAGTATTACGCGGCTTGTATTCAGCAGAACGGCTTCAAGGCGGAAACGCTTGTCGGTCCCGCGTACAAGGGAATTCCCCTTGCGGTAACCACGGCTGTATCGCTTGCCAACGACTACGGAGTGGATATGAATTACTGCTTCGACAGAAAAGAGGTCAAAGACCACGGCGAGGGAGGACTTTTCGTCGGCAAACAGCTTGTCGACGGCGAGAAAGTCATTTTAATAGAGGACGTTATGACCTCGGGCAAGGCTCTCAGAGAAATGCTTCCCAAGTTAAAAGCGGCGGCAAACGTGGAAATCGCGGGAATGATAATTTCCGTAGACCGTATGGAAAAGGGGCTTGAAAGTCAGCTTTCCGCGGTGCAGGAAGTTTACAAGGAATTCGGAGTTAAGGTATACTCGATTGTCACTATGAGTGACATTATCGAGGCAATCGAGCTCGGAATAATCGAGGGCAAAGAATACCTCGGCAAAATGAAGGAATACCGCGCAACATACGGCGTGGAATAAGAGAGTAGAAACTCCGCTAAAAGGCTGCGAAAACGTAGCCTTTTTTCTTATAATACCGAATAACGCTTTTAAGCGCCTGCGCGGTAACCGTCTTGTCGGTGGTGTCGTGGGCGAGCATAACTATGTGGTCGCGGTTTGCGGGAGTGTTAATCGCCGCCTCGAGCAAGTCTTCGGGCGCGGGGTTGACGATTTCCGCGTCGCGCATCGAAGCGTTCCAGTCAACGTAGCGCATACCGTGTTTTGTTACGGCTTCGATAAACTCGTCTTTAATCCCGAAACTGCCCCCGGGGAAGCGGTAGACGTTGGAGTAATCGCCCGTGACTTCCTTAATGAGGCGGTTGCACTCGTCAATGTCGGCGAGCAGTTCTTCAGGCGAAGAATAGATGTCGCGGTAAACGTGCGAGTAGGAGTGCACGGCAACGGTGTGTCCCTCGGCGAACTCGCGTTCGATGAGGTATTTGCGGCGCTGAGCCATTTTACCGACGATAAAAAACGTAGCTTTAACGTTTTCCTCTTTCAGGACGTCGAGAATTTTGGGGGTAACCCTGTCGCTGGGACCGTCGTCGAAGGTGAGGTAAACGCATTTTTCGGTAGTTTCGGCGAGCGCGATATTGACGCCGAAGTTATTGCAGAGTGCCAAAAACTGAGTTGCGACCATTAAAAACAGCAGCAGAAACGCGCAAAGCACGGTGTTTTTTCTGTTCATACAGATAATTTGTGCAAAAATCCAAAATTTACCCAAAGCCGCCAAATATTATCAGATTATAAATTTTCAAAAAATTGTTTTAAGCTATGCGCAAAATGCTTGATTTTATTTGGAATTTGATATAATATGTTTAAGCAATTGAAAATTTGCTACTGTGGCTCAGCCGGTAGAGCAGCTGATTCGTAATCAGCAGGTCACCAGTTCGAATCTGGTCAGTAGCTCCAAAAAAAGGCAAGTCTTGTTGACTTGTCTTTTTTCATATTTTTAACCGCACGCATAATACAATAATATATGAAACTTTGTGCAAAGCATATTATTGCGGCGGCGGGAGCGGCGGTCGTTATAGTACTGATAATTCTGTGCATGACGGTGCCGTCGTGCGCGGGAAAACTCGGTTTTGAAACAACCTTTTATTACGTGTGCTACAACAGTCCGCCCGACGCGCAGTCGGCAAGCTCGATATCAACGGTCGTGCGCAGTTACGGCGGCGCGGGCTATATAATCGGCTACGACGGCAGATACTACGTAACCGTTGCGTGCTATTACGACAATAACGACGCCCAGAGCGTCGTTGCCACGCTTGGTAAAAAGGGACTGGGCTGTTCGGTTGTAGAGGTCACTGCGGGCGACTTCGAACTGCGCGGTTCGGCAAAGCGCAACGCGGAAAAGTATAAGGGCAATTTAGAAACGCTTTTGTCGCTTTCGCGGCTTTGCTACGATTTGGCGAATTCCCTCGACGGCTATTCGGTCAGCCAGTCTTCGGCGAAGTCGGTTTTGGGCGACGTCGGAAGCGGACTCAGCGGACTTGCCGCCATAAACACGGCAAACTGTTTTACTGAAGATATCGAAAGGCTCAAAGCCGAATGTTCGGACGCGGCGGCGGGCTATGTGTTTTCGTACGACGTGAGAAGACTGCAAATCGCCATAACCGACTGTATAACAAACGTAAAGATTTATTGACTTTTCGCCTCGGAGTATGCTAAAATAAAAAGGATATTTGCGGAGGCTGAAATTATGAGCATAGCGGACAAAATTTTCGTTGACAATATGACGGACATTATCGAAAACGGCGTTTGGGATACGGACAGACCCGTTCGCCCCAAGTGGTCGGACGGCACGCCCGCGCACACGGTCAAAAAGTTCGGTATAGTCAACCGCTACGATTTGCAAAAGGAATTTCCCATACTTACAATCCGCCGCACGGCTTTCAAGTCGTGCATACACGAGCTTTTATGGATATGGCAGAAAAAGAGCAACAATATCCACGATTTAAAGCCGCATATCTGGGACCAGTGGGCTGACGAAAACGGCAGTATAGGCAAGGCTTACGGCTATCAGTTGGGCGTCAAGCACAAGTATAAAGAGGGCGAGTTCGATCAGGTCGACAGAGTACTTTTCGACCTCAAAAACAACCCCGCAAGCCGCAGAATAATGACGAATATATACAATTTCGCCGACCTGCACGAAATGAATCTGTATCCCTGCGCGTACTCGATGACTTTCAACGTTTCGGGCAACACGTTAAACGGCATATTAAATCAGCGCTCGAACGATATGCTCACCGCTAACAACTGGAACGTTACGCAGTACGCGGTGCTTTTGATAATGCTCGCGCAGGTATCGGGCTTGCAGGCGGGCGAGCTGGTGCACGTAATCGCCGACGCGCATATCTACGACAGACACGTGGATATGGTAAAGGAAACAATAGCGCAGCCGCAGTTTGCCGCGCCGAAAATCGAGGTCGACCCCGATATAAAGAATTTCTATGACTTCACCGTCGACAGCTTCAATCTGGTCGACTACAAGTGCAACGACAAAAAATATAATATCCCCGTAGCGGAGTGAGGATAAAATGAAAGCTATTTTACACGCAGATAAAGAGTGGGGCATAGGAAAGAAGAACGGTTTAATGTTTTCTATCCCCGCGGACATGAGATTTTTCAGGGAAACGACCACGGGCAACGTGGTTGTAATGGGCAGTAACACGCTCAAATCCTTCCCCGGCGGCAAGCCGTTAAAAAACCGCACGAACATAGTTTTGTACCCCGACGGCGAGGACAGGGACGACTGCAAAATCGTACGTAGTCTCGACGAGCTTTTCGCCGAAATCAAAAAGTACGACGCGGACAAGGTTTACGTAATCGGCGGCGCGATGATGTATAAAACGCTTCTGCCCTATTGCACCGAGGTGCTCGTGACCAAGGTGGACGCGGTCGGCGGCGCGGACGCATACTTTGAGAATCTTGACGAAAATCCGGACTTTATGCTTGTAGACGTGTCGGCGGACGTGGAAACCAACGGTTATACCGTAAATTTCTGTATTTATAAAAACAACAATGTCAAAGAATATTAAGATTATCGACGCGCACGCGCACGTCGTGCAGTGTATAGCGGGCTTCACCTCGCGCGGGGAACTGCGTGCGGCGGGCGGTGGAATGGCGGTATACGCCGACGGCTCGACCTTTAAAATGATACCCGACGGTATGGGGGAAACCCAGGTTGCGCCCGAAAGCCTTTTAAAGGTAATGAATGAAAATAACGTGGAAAAAGCTGTCCTTTTACAGGGGCAGTTTTTCGGCTTTCAGAACGAAAATACCGCGCAAGCCGTGCAAAAATATCCCGACCGCTTTCTCGGCGCGGGCGCGTACGACCCGTACTGCGTAAACGCGGAGGCGGTAAAGGACAGGCTGTTCAAACAACTCGGATTTAAAATCGTAAAGTTCGAACTTTCCAACGGCTCTGGCTTAACGGCTTATCACCCGCCGATTGACGTAAACGGCGAGGTTATGCGCAAAGAATACGCGTATGCCTGCGACAACGGATTGACGGTCGTTTTGGATATAGGCAGACCGCGAAACCCGTGCTGGCAGCCCGAGGCAATAGCAAAAGCGGCGAAGGACTTTGCTCAGCTCAAATTCGTCGTGTGTCATTTGCTCGCGCCGCAGGTAGGCGATAACGAACTTTTAAAGCAAACACTCGGCAAGCTCGCTTTGCCCAACGTATGGTTCGACCTTGCGGCGCTCGCTGCAAACCAGAAGCCCGAGACCTATCCGTACCCGACGGCGGTTAAGCACCTGCAAACTGCGAAAGAGGAGGTAGGGGCGGACAGACTTATGTTCGGTAGTGATATGCCGTCCACGCTCTGCCGCGACAGTTATAAGCATTTGACCGACTATATCTCCGAAAGCGGAGTGTTTAACGAAAACGAACTCGAAAAGGTAATGTACGCCACAGCGGACAGCGTTTATTTTAAGTGATATAAGTACAGCTTATAGCGGATATAAAAATTAACGATAACCAAACACTTGCATAAAATTTGCATAATGGCAAAATAAATAGTATAATTTTCACAAATAAAACAATTCAGGAGAATTTTTATTATGTCATATGTAGAGCAGGTATTGGAAAACCTTAAAAAGACCAACCCCAACGAGCCCGAATTTCATCAGGCTGCAACCGAGATTTTAACCTCGCTTGCGCCCGTAGTTGAAAAGCACCCTGAATATCAGGCGGCGGGCTTGCTTGAAAGATTTGTAGAGCCCGAAAGAGTGGTAATGTTCCGCGTTCCCTGGGTGGACGATTCGGGCAAGGTGCGCGTTAACAAGGGCTACCGCGTGCAGTTCAACAGCGCAATCGGACCTTACAAGGGCGGCTTGCGTTTCCATCCTTCCGTAAACCTTTCGATTATCAAGTTCTTGGGTTTGGAGCAGATTTTAAAGAACAGCCTTACGGGCTTGCCCATCGGCGGCGGCAAGGGCGGTTCGGACTTCGACCCCAAGGGCAAGAGCGACAGAGAAGTTATGGCTTTCTGCCAAAGCTTTATGACCGAGCTGCAAAGACATATCGGCGCTGACACCGACGTGCCCGCGGGCGATATCGGCGTAGGCGGCAGAGAAATCGGCTTCCTTTTCGGACAGTATAAGAGAATCCGCGACGAGCACGTCGGCGTGCTTACGGGCAGAGGTCTTACCTACGGCGGCTCGCTTGTAAGAACGGAAGCAACCGGTTACGGCTTGGTTTATATCACCGAAGAGGCGCTGAAAATGCGCGGCGACAGCTTCAAGGGCAAGACGGTCGTTATTTCGGGTTCGGGCAACGTTGCAATTTACGCGTGCCAGAAGGCTCAGGCGCTGGGTGCGAAAGTCGTTGCAATGTACGACAGTAACGGTTACGTTTACGACCCCAACGGCATACAGCTTGACGTCGTTAAGGATATCAAGGAAGTTAAGCGCGGCAGAATTAAGGAGTACGCCGACAGAGTGAAGGGCGCGAAGTACGTCGAGGGCTGCAAGGGCATTTGGACTATTCCCTGCGACATCGCACTGCCTTGCGCAACTCAGAACGAAATCGACGAAGAGAGCGCGAAAACTCTCGTTAAGAACGGCGTGAAGTACGTCGGCGAGGGCGCGAATATGCCTTCGACCTTGGCGGCAATCGAAGTGTTCCAGAAGGCAGGCGTTGTGTTCCTTCCCGCAAAGGCGGCGAACGCGGGCGGCGTTGCAACGAGTGCGCTGGAAATGGCGCAGTCGTCGGGCAGAATGTTCTGGACGTTCGAAGAGGTAGACGCAAAGCTGAAGAATATTATGGTAAATATCTACCACAATATGGACAACGCGGCTAAGGAATACGGCTACGACGGCAACTACGTAATGGGCGCAAATATTGCGGGCTTCATCAAGGTTGCAACCGCAATGATGGCTCACGGCGTCGTTTAATAAATAAGTAAAAATAGTTAAAGCCCCGCGGCAATCGCCGCGGGGCGTTTAAAATTATTTTTTATCCAAGTCGTCTTTATCCAAAGAAATAATGTCGTATTTGATTTTCGGATTCGCCAATAAAAGAGCGGTAACGAACTCGTCGTACCATTGCTGTTTTACGACAATGACTATAAACTCACCGCTTGAAAAGGTAACGGTCAGTTTATCGGTCTTTCTGTCGAGGGTGATAGTCGTAATCTTTTCGACGTCGTACTTGCTTGTAATAAACCCGAACCGCGTCTTGAAGAACTTCCCGTCGATGATGTACGCGGAACTGACCATAATGCTCAGAAGCAGAGCAAACAGCACGACGGTGACGAAGAACATCAGAACGTACTGCATAATGGGGTAGACGGGGTCGGCGGCGTGGCTTGCGCCGTTTGTAATGCAGTAGTAGAGGTTAACTCCGAACCCGACCGCGCACAGCGCCATACCCAAAATCATGAGCGCCTTTAAGAGGCGGGTGAACTTGTACTTAAAAGATTTCATAGCCTAATTATATCCTAATTTTTAAATTATTGCAATTAAAGGTTGATAAAATTTGCTTTTTATTGTAGAATGAAAGCACTTACTTACGGAGGCAGATATGGTTAAACTTATAAAAGGCGGCGTTTACTATATGAACGGAGCGCTTGTCAGGGAAAATTACGCGTTTATGGTCGAGGCGAAAAAGCAGGCGGCGATAAAGGGCACGATGGCTTATTCGATACTTTCCGCGCACAACAAGGGCGGGGAGAGCGACCTTAAAATCAAGTTTGACGCGCTCGCATCCCACGATATAACCTACGTAGGCATAATACAGACGGCGAAGGCTTCGGGGCTGAAAGAATTCCCCGTGCCCTACACGCTGACCAACTGCCATAATTCGCTGTGCGCGGTGGGCGGCACGATAAACGAGGACGACCACCTGTTCGGTTATTCGGCGGCGAAAAAGTACGGCGGCAATTACGTCCCGCCCCATATCGCGGTCATTCACCAGTACATGCGCGAGTGCGAGGCGGCGTGCGGCAAAATGATTTTGGGCTCGGACAGCCACACCCGTTACGGCGCGTTCGGCACAATGGCGGTGGGCGAGGGCGGACCCGAGCTTGTCAAACAGCTCTTGGGGCAGACCTACGACATAAAGCGCCCCGAGGTAATTGCGGTGTACTTAAAGGGCAAGCCGAAAAAGGGAGTAGGTCCGCACGACGTGGCGATTTCGCTTGTCGGAGCGACCTTCAAAAGCGGCTTTGTCAAGAATAAGATTTTGGAGTTCGTCGGACCCGGAATAAAAAATCTGTCAATGGATTTCCGCAGCGGTATCGACGTAATGACTACGGAAACGACCTGCTTATCCAGCATATGGGAAACGGACGAAACCACGCGCGAGTTCTTCAAGGCGCACGGCAGAGAGGGCGATTATAAAGAGCTTCACCCCGCCGACCCCGCGTACTACGACGGCGCGGTGGTAATCGACTTGTCGCGCGTCGAGCCAATGATAGCGCTTCCGTTCCACCCGTCCAATGCGTACACGATACGCGAGGTCATAGACAACGCGCAGGATATTTTGGCGGAAGTCGAAAAGGCGGGCAATAAGTTAAAGGGCGACAAGGGCAAGCCTTATCACCTGTTAAACAGAATAAAAGACGGCAAGATTTACGTAAGTCAGGGCGTAATCGCGGGTTGCGCGGGCGGCAGCTACGAAAATATAGCGGAGGCGGCGGAGATAATGCGCGGCAAGAACTGCGGCAACGGCGAGTTTATGCTCAACGTGTATCCGCAGTCACAGCCCGTGTATAAATGCCTTGCCGACAACGGCTACGCTTCGGCGCTTATGGGCGCGGGGGCAATAGTAAAGACGGCGTTCTGCGGCCCCTGCTTCGGCGCGGGCGACACTCCTGCGGACAATGGCTTTTCAATCCGCCATACGACGCGCAACTTCGAAAACCGCGAGGGCAGTAAACTCGGCGAAAACCAGCTTTCGTCGGTTGCGCTTATGGACGCGCGTTCGATAGCGGCAACGGCGGCGAACGGCGGCGTACTGACCCCCGCGACCGAGGTCGAGTATACCAAAAAGGTTAAAAAGTACTATTTCGACGGCGGCATATACGAGCACAGAGTATACCGCGGCGCTGGCAATCCTCAGCCGAAGGAAGAGCTTATCTACGGCAACAACATAGCCGACTGGCCCGAGCAGTTGCCCCTTGCGGACAATCTGTTAATAGAAATCGTGTCGGTACTTGAAGACGAAGTGACTACGACGGACGAGCTTATCCCGAGCGGCGAAACCTCGTCGTACCGTTCCAATCCTTTGCGCCTTGCCGAGTTTGCACTTTCGCGTAAAGACCCCGCGTACGTAGGCAGAGCGAAAGAGGTAAAGGCGGCGGAAGCGGACAGACGGAATAGCGGCGCGCTTGCGGAAGAAATACTTAAAAAGGTCGGAATAAAGCTTGCTGAGGGTACAATGCTCGGCAGCGCGGTAGCGGCTAAAAAGCCCGGGGACGGTTCTGCGCGCGAGCAGGCGGCTTCGTGCCAGCGCGTTTTGGGCGGGGTTGCGAATATCGCGCTCGAATACGCGACCAAGAGATACCGTTCCAACCTTATCAACTGGGGAATGTTGCCGCTTCTTGCCAAGCAGTTCGACTATAAAGTAGGCGATTATATATATATTGAAAATGTGACCGACTGCGTAAAGAACAGTGAAAAGCCAATAATGGCAAAGCACGTGTCGGGCGGCAAGGTAAAGGACGTATATCTGCAGCTCGGAGCGCTGACGGACGAAGAAAAGCGGATAATTTTAAGCGGTTGTTTAATAAATTACAACAAGAAATAAACTTATTTTCTGTCAAAAATCTCTAAATACGGCAGTAAATACCGCCAAAAAGTAACAAAAAGCGAAAAGTTTTAACT
>CAMWWH010000012.1 GCA_947177975.1 uncultured Clostridia bacterium
GGCGGACCGGGTATGCGCGAAATGCTCACCCCCACTTCGGCAATCGTCGGCGCGGGACTGGGCGACACCGTAGCCCTCATTACCGACGGCAGATTTTCGGGTGCGACGCGCGGCGCGGCGATAGGTCACGTATGCCCCGAGGCTGCGGCGGGCGGTTTAATAGGACTTTTAAAGGACGGCGATATCATAGATATCGACATAAACGCGTGCACGCTCGGCGCACGTCTTTCCGATAAGGAAATCGCGGAGCGCAAGGCAAGCTTCACGCCGAAAGTAAAACCCGTTACGGGATATTTGTCGAGATACAGACAGCTCGTAACCTCCGCCTCCGACGGCGCGGTATTCAAAAAATAACATTGAGGCGGACACGTTCCGCATATAGATAATACAAATGAAAGAGAAAACTTATATTTATAACGTCGAAACGGACGTAAACTCAATCGAACTCAATCTTTCCAACGCAAGTCTGGAAATATGCGAAGCGGCTGACGAAAAGTTCTATATGGAATATCCCAACAAGAAAAACATTTCCGCCGCAAACGACGAAAAAGGAATAATTATTCATCAAGGCAAGAGCGGCATATTTTCGAAGGCGCAACAGGAAATAAAAATTTTCGTGCCCGCCCACACGGTGCCGTCGGTTAAAATTTACGGCAAGAACGTGCAACTGTCGGTAAAAAACGGCATATACGGCGAGCTCTCACTTTCCGTCGAAAACGGCAGCGCTTATCTTTCGGACTGCGTTTTCGAAAGTGCGGAAATTGCGGGCGGAGATTTCAACCTGCACGTTGCGGGCGCCACGGTAAAGAGCGGCTTGGTATTTCAGTCGGACAAGGGTGACGTGCTTGCCGAAAACACATTCTTCACGCGGACGGAGGTCAGGGTCAAGCGCGGCAATATAGGAATTGTAAACGTCAGTTGCAAGGACTGCGCCTTCGACACGCAAAAGGGCAATATCACCGTCAGCCTCGCGGGCAGTGCGGACAGCTATAACACCTCTCTGGTCACGCTCGAAGGTACGGTTAACAGAGAGAGCGCGTCAAGCGACGGCGCGGACGGCAACCTCCACGCATACGCCAAAAAGGGCAATATCGTCCTCGATTTTGTCGGCGAGGAGCAAGCCGCGCCCGAGGTGGCAATAACGGAAATATCGGAAGAACACGAAGAGGAGCACGCATAAATTATGGGAATGACGGTTTCACAGAAAATTTTAGCCGCGCACGCTCACCTCGACGAGGTGAAAGCGGGGCAGCTCATATCCGCCGAGCTGGACTTGGTGCTGGCAAACGACATTACCGGTCCCGTCGCAATCAAAGAATTTAAAAAGACGGGCGCGGATAAAGTTAAGTGCGCGGACAAAATCGCGCTGGTTATGGACCACTTTGCGCCCAACAAGGACGTAAAGAGCGCCGAGCAATGCAAGACCTGCCGCGTCTTTGCCAAAGAGCAGGCAATAGAAAACTTTTTCGACGTCGGCAAAATGGGCATCGAGCACGCGCTTTTGCCCGAATCGGGACTTGTGGGCGCGGGCGATTTGGTTATCGGCGCGGACAGCCATACCTGCACTTACGGCGCACTCGGTGCGTTTTCGACGGGCGTAGGCTCGACCGATATGGCGGCGGGCATGCTCTCGCAGACCTGCTGGTTCAAAGTGCCGTCGGCTATCAAGTTCGAGCTTTGCGGCAAGCCCGCGGAATATATCACGGGCAAGGACGTAATTTTACATATCATAGGTTTAATCGGCGTTGACGGCGCTCTGTACAAGAGTATGGAATTCTGCGGCGACGGCGTTAAGTATCTGAATATAGACGACCGCTTTACAATCTGCAACATGGCAATCGAGGCGGGCGCGAAGAACGGTATCTTCCCCGTGGACGAGGTTGCTCTCGATTATATGAAGGGCAGATTTAAGCGCCCCGTAAAAGTTTACGAGGCTGACCCCGACGCGGAGTACGACGAGGTTTACAAAATCGATTTGTCGGCGTTGAAGCCCACCGTTTCCTTCCCCCACCTACCCGAAAACGCAAAGACCGAATGGGACGAGATTATTATCGACCAAGTAGTGATTGGCAGCTGCACCAACGGCAGAATTTCGGATATGAGAGCGGCGGCGGAAATTTTAAAGGGCAGGAAGGTTGCGGGCAACGTGCGCACTATAATAATTCCCGCAACGCAGAGCGTATACAGACAGTGCATTGACGAGGGACTTATCAATATCTTCCTCGACGCGGGCGCGATAGTTTCCACTCCCACCTGCGGACCCTGCCTCGGCGGCTATATGGGCATTTTGGCAGAGGGCGAGAGATGCGTTTCGACAACCAACCGCAACTTCGTCGGGCGAATGGGTCACGTAAAGAGCGAGGTTTACCTTGCTTCCCCTTACGTTGCGGCGGCAAGCGCGATTGCGGGCAAGCTTATCTCGCCCGACAAACTTTAAAGGAGTACCGCTATGAATATCGAAGGTAAAGTTTTCAAATACGGCAACGACGTCGACACGGACGTCATTATTCCCGCAAGGTATCTCAACGACAGCAGTGAAAAGGCGCTCGTCTCCCACTGTATGGAGGACATCGACCCCGATTTCGTAAACAACGTGAGCGCGGGCGACGTTATAGTTGCGGGAGATAACTTCGGTTGCGGCTCCTCGCGTGAGCACGCTCCGCTTGCAATCAAGGCGAGCGGCGTAAGCCTTGTCATCGCCAACTCGTTTGCGCGCATTTTCTACCGCAATTCCATAAACATAGGACTTCCCATTTTAGAATGTCCCGCGGCGGTAAAGGCAATAAGCGCGGGCGACAAGGTCAAAGCCGACCTTTCGGCAGGCGTGATTTACAATCTTACGACGGGCGAAAAATTTGCCGCCGAGCCCTTCCCTCCGTTCATACAGGAAATCATAAACGACGGCGGACTTTTGGCGCATTTGGCTAAAAAATAAGCCGTTACCCCCGTAATATGCGGCAACGAATGAATTTTTGAGGTAGAATTATGAACTATAATATTGTCGTTTTGGACGGCGACGGAATAGGTCCCGAGATATGCGCGGGCGCAATTAAGGTTTTAAACGCGGTCGGCAAAAAGTACAATCACACGTTCAACTTTTCGCATAAGCTTATAGGCGGCTGTGCGATAGATAATTGCGGCGTGCCCCTTCCCGACGAAACGGTTGAAGCCTGCCTTGCTTCCGACAGCGTGCTTTTGGGAGCGGTAGGCGGCTACAAGTGGGACAACCTTCCCGTGGACGTGCGCCCCGAAAAGGGCTTGCTCGGAATACGCAAGGCTATGGGGCTGTACTCGAATATCCGCCCCGCAAAGCTGTGGGCGAGCCTTGCGAACGCTTCCCCTTTAAAGTACGAGCTTGTTAAAAACGGTATCGAAATAATAATCGTGCGCGAGCTTACCGGCGGTATTTACTTCGGCGAGCGCGGCAAGGGCGTCGACGCGAAACAAGGCGAATACGCTTGGGATACCGAGAAATATTCGGTTGAGGAAATAGAGAGAATTGCGCGCATTGCGTGCGAGCTTGCTCAAAAGCGCAGTAAAAAGATAATCTCCGTCGACAAAGCCAACGTTTTGGAAAGCAGCAGACTTTGGCGCAGAACGGTGCACGCGTACGCGGAAAAGCACTATCCCGACATAACGGTTGAAGATATGCTTGTGGACAACACGGCGATGCAGATTGTAAAAAACCCCGCTCAGTTCGACGTGGTAGTGACCTCGAACATTTTCGGCGATATTCTCTCCGACGAGGCTGCGCAGGTGACGGGTTCTATCGGTATGCTCGCCTCCTCCTCTTTAGGCGACGGCACGCGCGGACTGTACGAGCCCATTCACGGTTCGGCTCCCGACATTGCGGGAAAGGATATTGCAAACCCCATCGCGACCATACTTGCGGCGGCTATGATGCTGCGCGACAGCTTCGGCTTAGGCGAAGAATACTCGGCAATTGAAAGCGCTGTTAAAAAGGTGCTCGACGAGAACTACCGCACCGCCGACATTATGGAAGAGGGTAAAATCAAGGTCGCGGGCAGCAAGATGGCAGACCTTATCGCAGAGCGCATATGATTGAGGAAAACGTTAAAAAGTTACTTGAAGAATTGCCCGAAACCAACCCTTTCGGCGAGAAGGTTACGCTTGTGGGGGCAGTCAAATTACAGTCACCCGAAGCCATTAACCGCGCCATATGCGGGGGTCTACGCGATATCGGCGACAATCACGTGCAGGAATTCAAGGAAAAATACGACCAAATTACGGGCAACCCCGTCCGCCACTTTATCGGGCATTTACAGACCAACAAGGTCAAGTATCTTATTGGCAAAGTCGACCTCTACCACTCCCTCGACCGCTATGATTTGGCTAACGAGCTTTCAAAGCGCGGCGAAAAAGCGGGCGTTGTTTCCAACGTTTTGATACAGATTAACATAGGCAACGAGGCTTCGAAATCGGGCTTCGGTTTGTCGGAAGCGAACAAGGCTTACGCTAAAATCAAGGCTATGCCCGCGCTTAAAGTCAAAGGACTTATGGCAATGCTACCCGACACGGACGACTGTGCCGAGCTTGAAAAACTGGCGCGGCTTATGCGTGAAAAGTTCGACGAACTCAAAGTAAACGATAACGACATTAAATATCTTTCAATGGGTATGAGCGGAGATTACAAGCTGTGCATAGACTGCGGCAGTAATATGATACGCTTGGGCACCGCAATATTCGGAAAACGTAATTATCAAAATTAAAACTAAAAGCCCCGCGGCGAAATCGCCGCGGGGCTTTGTTTTTATTTTAGACGTCGATACCTCCGATAGGCTGGTAAATAAATTCGTTTACGGCGGCGTGTTCTTTTAAATAGCTCCGCACCGTTTCGATATCCCCTATCGGCACGTTATAATACACGCCGTCCTTGTCGGTGATGCGCATATAACCGTAATTAAGCAGGTTACAGAAAAGATACGTATGAACCGACTGATACTTGGTTCTGAAAATCGGTCGGTTTTCCCCGCTTCCGCTTTCGCGCGTAATATGTATAAACCCGTAGTCCTCCAATTCGTCGTACTTAAAGAATACATACCCCTTTTCCTCTTTCGGCTTGGTGACGTACACCGTCATACCGTCTTTATAAAGAAGTACGCAATCTCTTTTACAGATAGCTCTCTCGACGCTTTTATCCCAGACGAGAAGCGCAATAAAAAACACCGCCGCTATTCCGCACGAAATCCCCGCAATGAGAAAACCCCGCGACGAAACGTGCGCCCGCTCCTGATAGATAATAAAGAATATCAGCCCCGAGAAAAACAATCCGACATAGCAGAGCGCCGTCAAAAATTCAAACCTGTACCCCTTAACTTTGACTTCCGCACCGTCGATATCCGGTCTATCAACCTTTTCCATAGTCACACCTCTTTATAAACAGTTTAAATCACCACCCGCTGTAAGTCAACGCATTGTGAATGCATTGTGAAAATTCGACGGTCATATAATTGATTTGTAGACAGAAGTATGATATAATTGATAAGGTTGGCAATTTTCGGTTGCCTGCCCTTACTTAAGGAGAATATAAAATGATTATTGCAATAACAGGCACTACGGGCAATATGGGCAGCTACTTTTTATGGCAGCTTAATATGTCGCCCGCCAGCGCGGACAAGATTAAAATTCTTTGCCGAAGCAAGAAGAAAGCCAAAAAAATATTAAAGCACAACGAGGCAATCTCGCACAAAATCGAGGTGGTTTATGGCGGTATCGAAAACGAAGAAGCCTGCCGCGAGCTTATAAAGGACTGCGATATCGTATTCAACGTCTGCGCGGTCATACCGCCCAAGTCGGACAGCAACCCCAAGGCGGCAATCGCCTGCAATGTCAACGGCGTCAAAGCGCTGCTTTCGGCAATCGAGAGCGTAAAGGAAAATCAGCCCGCGCTCGTGCACATTTCTTCGGTTGCGGTCTACGGCAACCGTTGCGGCGAGCACAAGTACGGCAGAGTCGGCGAGCCTCTCGTGTCGGGTCCCTTCGAGTTATACAGCGCAACCAAGATTATAGGCGAGTACTCCGTACTGCAATCTAACGTTAAAAAGTGGGTGGTTCTGCGCCAGACGGCAATGCTCCACTACAACATTTTCAAGGACAACGTGCACGACGGTCTTATGTTCCACACTCCCGTCGACGCGCCCTTGGAATGGGCTTCCGTCCGCGACAGCGGCAGACTTTTATTAAATCTTTTAAAGACCTACTCGGACAAAACTCTGCCCGAAAAATTCTGGAAAAGAGTCTACAACATAGGCGGCGGCAAAAACTGCCGCACTTACGGCTACGGCACGTACGACGAGGGCTTTAAAATTATCGGCGGAAGCTTTAAAAACTTCTTCAAGCCCTGGTACAACGCAACGCGCAACTTCCACGGTATGTGGTACTACGACAGCGACGAGCTGGAAAATTACTTCCACTTCCGCGGACAGTCGTGCACCGACTTCTGGCAGGAAATGAAGCGCAGAAACAAAATCTACACGATGGGCAAATTCGTACCCCGCCCCTTGATTTCCGCCTTTCTTTTCAAGCGCCTTTTGAACGACGCAAACTCACCCTCGCGCTGGGTAAAGAAGGGTGACGAGGCGAAAGCTATCGCATATTTCGGCGGTTCGGATAAGTTCAAAGCGCGCAAATCTCTGACCTGGAAGGACGTTGATCTGCCCGTCGAAATACCCGACCCCGTACCTATGACGCGAGAAGAGAATATCGAGGCGTACGGCTACGATATCGACAAGTCCGACAACGAGATAACCGCAGACGACCTTGTATCGGTCGCTGCGGCGCACGGCGGCAAGTGTCTGACTGCCGACAGCTTTGACGGCGATTTATACAAAAAAATGGAATGGGAAACGGTCGACGGCGAAAAGTTTACCGCGGACACGTACACCGTCCTCCGCGCGGGACACTGGGTAAATCCCCTCTACACCGAATGGAAATGGGATTTCGACAGGCTGAGTAAGACCGACCGCATATTCGCGCGTATCTGGTACGACAGTCACGAAAAAAACGAGGATTACGTTTACTACTTCGACAACGATTTCAAGGCGCACGCCGATAAACTGGACAGATAATGAAAATAGCAATCTTTTATTTTTCGGGCACGGGCAACACGAAAAAGGTTGCCGACAAATACAAAGAATTTTTCGACGGACAGGGCAATGACTGCGCCCTCTTCGAATTGCCGTTGAAAGAGCCGACCGACCTTTCGGACTATGACCTCGTCGGGTTCGGCTACCCCATTCACTCCTTTAACGCGCCGCAGATTGTTCTGAAGTTTGCAAAGTCTTTGCCCAAAAAGAGCCGCAAAGAAGCAAAACAGCGCGCGTTCATTTTCAAGACGTCGGGCGAGCCCGTCAAGATGAGCCGCGTATCGTCGCTCAAACTTATTAAAATTTTAAAAAAGCGCGGGCTGGAAGTCAAGAACGAATACCAGTACGTAATGCCGTACAATATGATTTTCCGCCACACCGACCACACCGCTTACGTTATGTGGGAAACGGCGAAAAAGCTTGTACCAATCGACTGCGCCGACATCTTAAACGGCGTGGAACGGCACGAAAAGAAAATGTTTATGGGCGGCTTTTTAGCGTGGATTTTACGCTGCGAACACTGGGGCGCGCACGTTATCGGCGTCGGCTACAAAGCCACCAAGGAGTGCGTAGGTTGCGGTATGTGCGCCAAGAACTGCCCCGCGGGCAATATCGTTATGAAGAACGGAAAGCCCAAGTTCGGCGGCAAGTGCTACATCTGCGCGCGGTGCTCCTTCCACTGCCCCAAGGACTGCATTAAAATAGGACTTCTGAACGGCTGGCGCGTTCACGGCGCGTACTCCTTCGAGGACGGCGACCCGAACGAAAAGAACGGTCACGAGAAGTATTGTAAAAAAGCTTACGAGCGTTATTTTAAAGAAGCCGAAGAACGCATAAATTCTCACGGAAAAAGCGTTAGTTAAGGCATATATAGGGGGTAATCGGTGAAAAAGCGTATTAAAATATGCTATATCGGCGGCGGCTCGAAGATGTGGGCGCGCGTATTTATGAGCGATTTGGCGGTTGCCGAAAACCTTTCGGGCGAGCTTGCTCTCTACGATATAGACAAGCCCGCGGCGGTAAGAAACGCTAAAATCGGCGGGTATATAAACGATAACCCCGCGACAAAATCGCACTTCGATTACGTCGTTTACGACGGTTTAGACGACGCTCTGCGCGGCGCGGATTTCGTGGTTATTTCCATACTCCCCGCCACCTTCAAGGAAATGCGCAGCGACGTGCACGCGCCCGAAAAGTACGGAATTTATCAGTCCGTGGGCGACACGGTAGGTCCGGGCGGGGTTTTGAGAGCTATGCGCACCGTGCCGCTTTACGAGGAGTTTGCGCAAAAAATCAAACAGATTTGCCCCGACGCGTGGGTAATAAATTTTACCAATCCGATGACAATCTGCACGAAAACCCTTTACGACGTATTCCCCGAAATAAAGGCGTTCGGCTGCTGTCACGAGGTGTTCCACGCACAGGAATTTCTGTGTTGCGTGCTCAAAGAAATCAAAGGAATCTCGGTTACGCGAGGCGACATTTACACCGACGCGAGCGGCATAAACCACTTCACCTGGATTACCGAGGCGCGCTACGGCGATATCGATATCCTCTCCTTAATCCCCGAATTTTACGACAGATTTTTCGAAGAAGGCTACTACGAAAAGGAAGGCGCACGCTTTGCCTTTAAGACCGACCCGTTCGCTTACGGAAACAAGGTCAAAATGGATTTGTTTATGCGCTACGGCGCGCTTGCGGCGGCGGGCGACAGACACCTTGTCGAATTTCTGAATAACAATCAGTATTTGAGCGACCCCGAAACGGTTAAAAAATGGGCTTACAATTTAACTTCGGTCGACTGGCGCGAGCGCGACCAAGCCGCGCGCATTGCGGAAACAATCGAAATGTCGGAAGGCAAAAAGCCCTTCCCCGTAGTCAAGTCGGACGAAATCGCCGTCGATTTAATGAAAGCGATTATGGGCTTTTCGACTATCGTTTCCAACGTCAATATGCCCAACCGCGGTCAGGCGCCGCAACTACCCCTCGGCGCGGTCGTAGAAACCAACTGCGTATTCTCTAACGGTCAGGTTAAACCGATAGTGTCCAAGCCGCTACCCTTAAACGCGGCAAATCTCGTTATGCGTAACTGTCTTAATATCGAGGCGCTGTACGACGGCATAAAGAGGCGCGATCTGAACGCAATTTATCAGGTATTCGTAAACCAGCCCCTCTGTTCCACTCTGACCTTCGCGGAAAGCCGTGCGCTGTTTAATGAAATGTGCGAAAACACGCGGAAGTATTTAGAGGGCTATTATAAAATAAATTAACATTCGGAAATATTCGGAGGAAAACGTATGGCGGACGTTAAACAAATCAAACTTGCGCAGAAGAATTTCAAAAAGATTTGCGAAATGCTTGATGACAGCAAGTGGAAATATGACACAGACGAAGAGAAATTTACTATTGTAACAGGCACAAAGGGCGATGATTTGCCGATAAATATCCGCATACAACTTGACCCCAACCTCGAAGTTGCCTCTTTGTACTCACATATGCCTTTCGACGTGCCCGAAAATAAGCGCAGTATTATGGCGTTGGCTGTTTCGCGTGCAAACTACGGAATGATCGACGGAAACTTCGACTACAACTACGTCACGGGCAGGCTGCTTTTCCGCCATGCGTTAATCTTTGCGGGTACCGTTTTAAGCAAGGACGCCTACGATTATATGCTGTCCGTATCCTGCCACACGGTTGACAAATACAACGACAAATTTTTAACGGTATGCCAAAAGGATTTGACCGTTAAGCAATTATACGAATTAATCAAATAAGCGGGGAGGAAATTGGAGATGGCTGAAACGGATATGAAATTAGCAAAATTTACCTATCGCACTCTGCTTTACGCCGTAAAGAAAAAGGGCTGGACGTGCGGGAATGACGATAATAACCTCTCTATAGATTACGGCGTTAACGGCGAGAATTTACACATGAACTTCGTCGTATCAATCGACGCCGACAGAAAGCTCGTACGGCTGATATCGAAGCTCCCTTTAAAATTCGATATAAAAAGAATCGTCGCCGGCGCGATTTCAATCTGCACTGCAAACTACTACTTCGACGACGGCTGCTTTGACATTAACTTAAACGACGGCACCGTGCAGTACAGATTGACGACGAGCTACCGCGACAGCAATATTTCTGCCGAAGTGCTGATATATTTTATGGATTTCGCGGTGTGGGCGATTGATAAATTCTACACCTCTTTACAAGACGTTACGGACGGAAAGATGGACGCCGCACAATTCTACGAAAAAGTCAGAAATATGAAATAATTATTAAAGCGGCGGGCGCAAATTGCGTCCGCCGCCTTTTATTTATTCGATTGCCCCCGTAATATGCCTTAACGAACGCGTTTTTTTACCTTTTATCGCTCTTCATATTGCGCTTAAACGCAAAAAGCGCAAGCGCCGCAAACCCGATTAAAAATACCGCTATCGGTATAATTCCCAGCGCCGCAACGCTGTCAAATTTATACGCTCCCGTATCGGGTAGCGAATGCGAAGCCCCCGTTATCACTCTGCCGATATACACCGACGGATAGAATGGCAGAAACCTGCAAAAGGTTTCGAACCCGCCCATAGTATCGAGCGGCATCCAGGCTCCGCCTAAAATACCCGCCGCGGAAATGAGCACAGAGGAAATACCCGGCGCCGCCTTTTCGTTGAGAACGCTGCCGAAGAACACGCCGAGGCATATACATATCAAAAGTATGGGCAACATTTCCAGCATTAAAAGAAGCGCCGCGCCGAACGTGAAAAAGCCGCCGCCGAAAATCAATGCAAACAACCCGCCGAAAGCAAGGCAGGCAATCTCCTGCGCTACTCCCACCACGAAAAACGGCACGGTATACCCAAGCACGAAATCGACCGTTTTCATAGGCGAGGTATATAGACGGATAACGAACGCGGACGTTCTGTCACTTGCAACCAAAAGGCTGCAAAGCATCATAACGAAGGTGAACGAAAACATCATCATACCGGGGATTAGCGTTTTCGCATTGAACATTCCGTCCATGCCGTCGGCGTACTTGCCTATAATATTGAACAGCACTATCATAACGACGGGAAAGCCTATACCGAAAACGTAGCTTAAAGGGTAGCGCAGCATTTCCAGAAAATTGCGCTTAATAAACGCGTTGGTCATTCTCATAAGTCCGCCTCCGTAACGATGCGCACGAACGCCTCCTCGAAGCTTGTTTCGCCAACGCTGCTCTTAATCTCGTCGACAGTGCCGACGGCTTTGACCTTACCCTTTGCAAGAACCGCCACCTTATCGCACAGCGCCTCGATTTCTTCGAGGTAGTGCGAGGTCAGAACGATAGTCGTTTCGCCCTTGATTTTTCTTATAACCTTCCAAAGCTCCCTGCGAGCAAGCACGTCCAACCCGAGGGTCGGCTCGTCCAAAAACAGAATTTTCGGCTTCGAAACGAGCGCCGCCGCAATCGATAGCCTGCGTTGCCAGCCACCCGAAAGCTTAGCTGCGCGCCGCGAAAGCACTTCCTGCAATGAAAAGGTTTCGATTACGCGCTCTACGGCTTCCTTCCGCTCCGCCTTGTCCTTATAATAGATTTCGGCGAAGAACTCTAAATTTTCCTTAACGGTAAGCTTGCCCGCAACCGACGTTTCCTGCGGAGAAATTCCTATAAGCGGCTTTATATCCGCCATTTCGCGCTCAACGCTCTTGCCGAACACGAACGCCTCGCCGCCCGTCTTTTCGCTGAGCCCGCACAGAATTTTGATAAGCGTCGTCTTGCCCGCGCCGTTTACGCCCAAAAGTCCGAACAGTTCGCCCTCGCCGACTTCGAGCGAGCAGTTATCGAGCGCCGTTACGTCCTTGAACTTTTTTGTCAGATTTTCACACTTTACCGCATTCATACAATAAGCATAAAAAAATTGCGCCTGTTTGTCAAGCGCAATCTTTATTTAATTTAAGCCTCGCACTTTTTGCGGCGCTTTAAGGCTCGCCTGCCCTTTTCCTTTTGACCTTTGCGGGATAAAAGCTTTGCAATCAGCTTGTAGATTTCGCCGAAAGCAATTACCGAAAGCGAAGCTCCGAAAACGAGCGCCCAGAGGTGTGCGGGAAGCGCGGCTATGTCGAACGCGGAAGCCAGCGGCGAGAAGCACAGCGCAACGTTTACACCAAGCCCCAGCGCAACGGTTAAAAGCAATACCTTGTTCGACAGTATCCCTTTAAACGCCGAGCTGTTGCCGGAACGCACGTTGAACGCGTGGAAAAGTTCCATAAAGGAAAGTGTTAAAAACGCTACGGTTACCGCCTCTGCATTGCCGTATTTTACAAGCGTAAACGTGTACGTTGCGACCGTTACCCCCGTAATATATGCCGCCGAAATCAAAACCGACAGCAGTGACGGCTTGGAAAACAGCGCCTCCTCCGCCCGTTGCGGCTTGTGTTTCATATCGTCGCCAAGACCCTTTTCAACGCCGAGCGCAAGCACGGGGAAACTGTCGGTTATAAGGTTAATCCAAAGTAATTGCGTAGACGGCAGGAAATTGAACCCGACGAACGCAAACGTTACAGCCATTATCGCCAGCACCTCGGCGAGGTTGGTCGACAGGAAAAACTGTATGGTCTTTTTGATATTCGAGGATATGCGTCTGCCCTCGCGCACGGCGGAAACGATGGTCGTGAAGTTGTCGTCGGTGATGACCATATCGGCAACACTCTTGGTAACTTCCGTGCCGCTCTTGCCCATAACGATACCGATATCCGCGCTCTTTACGGGCGGCGCGTCGTTTACGCCGTCACCCGTCATAGCTACAACTTCGCCCTGCGACTGCTTGATTTTGACGATTATATTTTTATGCTTGGGCGAAACGCGCGCAAACACTCTGCCCTTTTTCACCGCCTCTTTGAGCTGTGGCTTTGTCATTTTGTCGAGCTGTTCGCCCGTGAAAACCTCGTCGGCGCTGTAGGTAATTCCCGCCTTTTTCGCGATTGCAAGCGCGGTTGCGGGGCTGTCGCCCGTAATCATAACGGTGGTAATTCCCGCACCGCGGCAGTCCTCGACAGCGTCTTTCACGCCCTCCTTCAAATCGTCCATCATACCGCACAGTCCGATAAAAGTGAGGTTATTCTCCGTAAGCTGACTGCCGTCCTTGTATGCGAACGCAAGCACGCGCAGCGCCCCGCCCGACATATCCGCGCACTCGTTTTCGGCGCACTTCAAATCGTCCTGAGTGATTACCCGCTCGCCCTTTTCGGTCAAGACGCACGTACACCTCTTTAACACTTCCTCGGGCGCACCCTTGACGAAAACGTAAATGCCGCTCAAAGTTTCCGCGCGGACAGACATAAGCTTGCGCTCCGAGGTAAATGGAATTTCGCCGGTCACCGAGTAATCTTCCGTCCAGCCGTTTTCCTCCGCGTGCGCCTTGATTGCGACCTCGGTGGGGTCGCCGATATAGCCTCCCCGCGCGCCTTTTACGCGGGTGCAAACCGACATACACGCGAGCAATTTATCGGTTGCCCCCGCAATATCCCCCGGCGAACCGCTCTGAGCGGGTTTAAACACGCGCACAACCTTCATTTTGTTCTGTGTGAGCGTGCCCGTCTTATCCGAGCAAATGCAGGTACAGCCGCCAAGCGTTTCCACGCACTTTAACTTGCGGATAACTACTTTTTGGCGGCTCATACGCTGAACGCCCATTGCCATTATTACGGAAACGACGGCGGGCAAGCCCTCGGGAATAGCCGCAACGGCAACCGCAACGGCGGTCATGAAATTCTTCAAAAGCCCCGTGCCCTTGGCAAAGAACCCGACTGCAAAGACAACCGCCGCAACGGCTATGACGAAAGCCGAAATAACTTTTCCGAGTTTGTTTAAGCTCTTTTCGAGAGGAGTTTGACCCTTCTGCACGCTTTCGAGCATTTCGGCAATTCCGCCGATTTCCGTATCCGTCCCGACCGCGGTTACAACCCCCTCGCCGCTGCCGCCAACAACGAAGGTCGACGAGAATAAAAGATTGCTCGCATTCGACTGCGTTACGTTTTTGCCGACGATTACAGTATCGCGCTTTTCAACGCTGACGCTTTCGCCCGTCAGCGCCGATTCGTCGCAACGAAGTTCGGTTGCCTCGATTACTCGCAAATCCGCGGGCACGACGTCGCCCTCTTCCAGAAGGACAATATCGCCAACGGTGAGCTCGGTCGCGTCGACCTCTGTAACCTCGCCGTCGCGCCGAACCCGCGCCGTCGTTGTGTTCAGTTTTTTCAAGCTTCCGATTGCCTTATCCGCGCGGTACTGCTGAATTGTGCCCACGACCGCGTTTAAAAGGATAATCGAGGCAATTATAGCCGTGTCGGCAAGATCGCTGCTCTCGCCCGAAAACGCGGCGATTACCGCCGAAATGCAAGCTGCCGCGATTAAAAGTATCGTCATTACGTCGCCGAACTGCCCGAAGAACAGCCCCAGCACGGACGTGCGCTTACCCTTTTTCAGCTCGTTTTTACCGTACTTCTGCTGACGGGTCAGAGCCTCGGCGGAGGCAAGTCCGCACTTGTCCGTATTTAAAAGTTGCAGTGCCCGCTCTTTGGGCACGTCGGCAAATTTAAGCATAAGTCACTCCGAAAACTTTTTTACTTAAATAGCCTATTATTTTAAATGATAAAATATGCCCGCGGCATCTGTGCCGCGGGCATTCGTATTATATTTTACTTTCAAGCTCTTCTGCGTAACGCACGGTCGCCATCGCGTCCTTGCAATAGCGGTCGGCACCGATTTCCTTCGCGTACTCCTCGTTGAGCACCGCGCCGCCCACACAGATTTTAACCGACGGCAGCTCACTTTTTAAAAGCTCTATCGTTTGCTTCATCGACACGACCGTAGTCGTCATCAGCGCGCTTAAACCGACGAGCTGTACGCCCCGCGCCCGCGCCTCTTTCAATACCGTTTCTGGCGGCACGTCGCGTCCCAAATCGTAGACGGTAAAGCCGTAGTTCTGCAACAGCGTAACCACGATATTTTTGCCTATGTCGTGAATATCGCCCTTGACGGTTGCAAGCACCGCCTTTAAATTTTTAGCGTTTTCGGCGGGATTTAGTTTTGCCTTGATTTCCGCAAAAGCGGAGCTTGCCGCCTCGGCGCTCATAAGTAACTGAGGCAGAAATACCGTCTTGTTTTCAAACCCTTTGCCCGCCTCGTCTAACGCGGGAATAATATATGCGTTTATAATATCGAGCGGCTTGGAAATTTCCAGAAGCTTTTTCGCGCTCGCCGCCGCTTCGGCTTTCAAGCCCTTTAAAATGAAATACTTCAAATCGCCAGTAACCGCACCGCCACTCTTTTCCCCGACTGTTACGGTTATTTCGCCTGCACTCACGCTCGACGCGTATTCTATATAGTTTGCGCAATTTTCGTCCAGTCCGCTCAAAGCAAGAAACGAATTATAAGTTTTAACCATCTCCTGCGAGTTGGGGTTGTAGATAGCCGCCGACAGTCCGCGCGCGAGCGCCATAGCAAAAAATGTCGAGTTGATAAAGTCCCTCTGCGGCAGTCCGAACGAAATATTCGATACCCCGAGCGAGGTGTTACAGCCCAGATTATGTCTTATATAGTCGAGAGCACCGAGCGCCGCGTTTGCCGCCGAATTGTCCGCGGAAACCGCCATTGCAAGGGTATCGAATATCAATTGCCCCCGCAATATGCCGTAACTATTCGCATATTCTATTATTTTTTCGGCGATTTTAACGCGCCCTTCCGCCGTGGACGGAATACCGTTTTCGTCCAAGGTTAAACAGATTACAACGCCGCCGTACTTTTTAACGAGCGGGAAAACTGCGTCCATACTCTCCCTTTTGCCGTTCACCGAATTGACGAGAGGTACGCCGTTGTATATGCGCATTGCCCGCCCCATTGCGACGGGGTCGGAGGTATCTATTTGCAAGGGTAAATCGGTTACCGCCTGTATCTCGCTAACGCACTTTTCAAGCATCGAAGGCTCGTCGATTTCGGGCAGACCGACGTTAACGTCCAGAACGTGCGCGCCCTTTTCAGCCTGCGAAACAGCCTCGCTTAATACGTAAGCGATATCGTTCTCTTTGAGCGCCTGTTTTAAGCGTTTTTTGCCCGTAGGGTTAATTCTTTCGCCGATTAGTACGGGAATATGCCCGAAATAACGCGCCTGAGTATACGAAGAAACGACGGTAAGCCCCTTGTTCTCCACGGGCTTAACCGCGATATTTTTCGTCGCCGCGACGAGTTTTTCAATGTATTCGGGAGTAGTTCCGCAACACCCGCCGATAAGCCTTGCGCCCGCCTCTACAAGCGGTACCATCTGCGCGGCGAAGTCGTCCGCACCAAGCGAATACACCGTCTTGCCGCCGCGCTCCTGCGGAAGTCCCGCGTTGGGTTTTACGATTACGGGCGTCGACGAAACCTTTAAAATGCGTTCGACCGTGTCCGCCATTTCCGCGGGGGCGAGAGAACAGTTTATTCCCAAAGCGTCGACTCCCAGTCCCTCGGCGAGCGCAACGAACGCTTCGGGCGAAGTTCCCGTCATCGTCTTGCCGTCGTTGCCGAAAACGGCTGACGTGAACACTGGCAGAGAGCAGACCTCCCTTGCGGCGATAACCGCGGCTTTGAGCTCGTAGACGTCGTTCATCGTTTCGATAAAAATTACGTCCGCACCAGCTTCCGCGCCCGCCTTGACCGTGCGTTTGAAAAGCGCAACCGCGTCCTCGAAATCAAGCCCGCCGAGCGGCTTTAAAAGCTTGCCGCAAGAGCCGATATCGAGCGCGATAAACTTATCCTTTAAGCCCTTCCTCGCATTTTCCGCGCACTTAATTCCCGCGCGGATAATTTCTTCCAAACGGTCGCCGAACTTAAAATAATTTGCGCCGAAAGTGTTGGCGCATACGATATCGCTGCCCGCTGAAAAATAGGCTCGGTGAATAGC
This sequence comes from uncultured Clostridia bacterium, assembly GCA_947177975.1. Classification (GTDB taxonomy): domain Bacteria; phylum Bacillota; class Clostridia; order Christensenellales; family Borkfalkiaceae; genus Coproplasma. The sequence continues at coordinate 17,024 of CAMWWH010000012.1, forward strand.
CGTCACCTCGTCGGGGCGGGATAAATTCCACTCTTCGGGCAACACGCCGAGCGGCAGTCCGCGCGCTTGCAGCTGCGTGCCCATACCGCCGTCCAGAACGACGCGCCCCGATTTTAATTTTTCAAGTATCGTCATAAATTTACCTTATCCCCACTATCGCCGTGACCGACTTGGTTGGGGTCATAAAATAGTCGTCCGAAAGGGTTATTCCAATCTGCTTTGTTACCGAAAGGGCGGCGAATATGTCGCGTTGAAGAGCCAAAGGCAGGTCGCCGTACCCGCACGAAAAGCGCGGTTTCATATCGCCGTATTCCCGCTTGAATATTGCGCACAGCTCCTCGCACCAGTCCTCTACCAAAGCCGCGCCCGCCGCCTGCATGACCGCAGCCTTCGAGGGCGATATGCGCGAATATTTGGCTATAAGTCTGTCAATTCCGACCCCCGCCGTGCAGGCGAACAGCACGATTTTTTTACAGCCTTTAAGGTTTAAATAAAGCGAATGGCTTTCCACTTCCGCAAAGCCCAAATCCAACTTTTCGCCGTGTGCGGAAATATCGAAAACCGCATAGCACGCGCGCAAGTCCTGAGCCGCCAAAACCTCGCTTTCGCACTCGGCTAAAAGCTGTCGCACACTCTCTTCGGGCAATGCGGTTTTGCCGTATCCGAGAAACCTCAGCGTTTCCGACACGTTCAATTTTTCGATTTTTCCGCACAACGTTTTAATCATATAATACAGCTCAAATTCTTCTTTATTTCCGCGGCAATCTGCGGCTTGTTCATAGAATACACGTGCACCGCCTTGACGCCGTTTGCGTACAAATCTATAATCTGCTCGCACGCATAGATAATGCCCGCCTGCGCCATTGCCTCAGGCTTGTCGCCGTATCTGTCTAAAATGCGCTTGAAGCGCGCGGGCAGATAACCGCCCGAAAGCGAAATTATGCGCTTAATCTGCTTTGCGTTGGTAACGGGCATTATTCCCGCGATAATAGGCACATAAATACCCGCCTCCCTCACCTTGGAAAGAAAGCTGTAATAGACGTCGTTGTCGAAGAACATCTGCGTAGTTAAAAAGTCGCAGCCCGCATCCACCTTTTTCTTTAATTTCTCGATATCCGAAAAGAGGGTCGGGGATTCGGGGTGCCCCTCGGGATAGCACGCGCCGCCCACGCAAAAGCCGCCCGCCGCCTTGATTTCGGCAACCAGCTCGCTCGCGTATTTATAATCGAGATTGCCCGCGAAATCCTCGGGCAGGTCGCCGCGAAGAGCGAGAATATTTTCTATACCAGCCTCTTTAAGACGGACAAGCTTTTCCTTGACCTCTTCTTTTTTAGACGAAATGCACGAAAGGTGCGCGAGAGCGGTTACGCCGAAGGTTTCTTTTATGTGTTTGGTTACGGCAACGGTATAGTCGCTCGTGCCGCCGCCCGCGCCGTAGGTTACGCTCATAAAATCGGGAGTGAGCGCCGCAATTTTATCGACTGCCGCCTGCACCGCCTCGAACTTGTCGCTTGTCTTGGGCGGGAACACCTCGAAAGATAGTACCGCCTTTTTTCCGTTTAAAATATCCGTGATTTTCATATAAATTATTCTATCATACAAAAAAGGGGAAAGCAAACGCTTTCCCCTTAATAGCAAATTATTTAGTTGGGAACTATCAGGCTGATAGACGCTACTATCGATTCCGTACCCGTTCTGCCTATCTGGTAGGTTTTGCCCGCCTGCAACTCTATAACGATATTAAAATCAGAATCGGCTGTAAGCGTTTCGGGAGTACCGTTGTCCGTTGTAAGCATAATCTTGTTATCCTTATTTGCTACGTTCGCAAGTTTAATTACGATTTTAACGGATTGACTGCAAGTAAAGTCAAGCTTTGTCGCCGACTGTATCTTTAAACCGTTATCGCCGCCGAGGCTCATTGCACTCGATTTCGACGCCGTTATTTTGTTACCCGCAAGGTAGCCTGCGGCGTCACCCGAAAGAACTATATCGTACGACGTCTTTCCGTCCGCACCGCTGAAATCGTTTATAACGAGTACGGTCTTGGTATCGCCGCTGGGATTAGGATTAGGGTTGGGGTTTTCCGTACCTGTGCCAGTACTGCTTCCGCCGCCGGCGCCGCCGAGCGTTACGTCGCCGCCGTGCTTCTGAACGCCCGCAAGCTGAGGAACGTAAGTCTTGGTTTCTTCGGCAGTGAACATAACCGTAACGTCGGACTTTTTATTTACACTGTCGTAGTAGAACAAACTCGAATCCGTGTCGAAGGTTTTCGAGAACTTGTTGTCGTTGGCGATTGTAGCGTCCCTTGCAACGTTTTCTTTGAAATACGACTTGTCTAAGCCGCTGGCATAGCTTACGTTCTTTTTTGCAAACGTGCAGCCTATAACCTTAGCCGCGCCATCGCCGTTGGTTGAATCGTGCTGCAAGTCGAAGTTTACCGATTTTGTAGAGCTGAAATAGCAGTTTTCAACCAACGCGTACGCGCCCGCACGGAGTGATATATCCGTGCTCGTCGTGCCGTTGTAGTAGTTGTTGTACATATGCATATTTGCCTGTCTTGCAAGGGGCAGACGCGATTTGCAGCCGTTGTACGCGTTGTGGTGGAAGGTTACGTTTGCCGTAGTATGCTTGTTGTCACCGCCGATAAGTCCCGTCTTATGCGTGCCGTTGTAAACGTTGTAGGACAGGGTGATATTTTTCAGTCCTTTAAAATCGGTCGAGCCGTCGCCGTCGTGCTTATCCTGCTCGTTGCAGACGTCCCAGTAGTTCACGCCCTCTTCGAACGTGTTGTGGTGTACCCAGATATTGCCGTGGCTGAAACCGTCGAGATTTGCAGCATTCGTATCTCCGCCCTCGAACGAGCAAGCGTCCTCGGTGTAGTCCTCGAAGGTGAGGTTGCGCACCTCTATCGAACTGCTGTTCTTAAAGGTCATACCCCACTGGAATATGCGCGCGTCCTCGCCTATGCCCTCGACGGTAACGTTTTTGACGTTCGAAATCGAGCAATCGTTCCAGCAACTGTCGAACTCGTCCTTGCTCGCATCGTATTTAATCTTGCTGTTAAGATTTTTAAGCTCCGAATAAACGGAAGTATTAAGCGTATTGAAGCCGTCTTTAATAAGCGTATCCTGCGTAATATCGACATTAGTTCCTTTATGGTAATAATTACCGGACGAATCCTTTATACTGCCGTCCGCTTTGCGCGTAGTGCGGTCGGTAACGTATTTATTTACAAGACTGTCGCCGTCTTTGCCCTTGACCTGTTCGGGCAAAATGGGAATGTTGTTACCGTCCTCACCCTTTGTGGTTTCGGCAAGCTCATTCCAAGTCGCCGCGCCGACGGTTCCCACAATGCGCACGATAAGCGGTTTCGAAGTGCCCGCGTTTTTAAGAATATTGACTATACCCGTCTGACCGTTTGCCGTGACGGTATTTTTGTTCGCTTCGTTTACGTAGACGATAACCGCGTTGCTCTTGGGCGTGCCGTCGTCGTTGTATGCGCCAACACCTGCGTATACGCCGTTCGTTTTGCTTCTGCCGAAGTGCGCGTAGCCCGAACGGTCGTATGAATGTATGGTCACGTCCGAAGCGGTAAGAACCTTGTTTGCGGAAGTGGTAATTTTGAAATCGTAAGTCTCGCCGCCCTTCAAGCCAACGAGGTCAACCCTTGCCGTGGTCGCGTTTTTCTGACGGACAAGGAAACTTTTGTCGGTGTTTGAAAGCGGGGTGTACGAGCTCTCCGATTTAAGCTTGTATTGCACGGTTACGTTTGCGCTTGTCGCGTTGCTATCCGTCCACTCGAAAGCGGCGCACTCGTTACCCGCATAGGAATAGGTGATTTCCGCGTCGACGACGGGCTGTGAAACCTTCTCGACGGTAACCGTACAGGTTGCCTTGAAGCTTTTGTTGGCTACGCTCGTAACCGTGATGGTCGCCGTACCCTCGGCAACCGCGGTTACCAGACCGTTGCCGTCAACCGTGGCAATAGCGGGCGCGCTCGACGTCCACGTAACCGCCTTGTTCGTTGCGTTTGCGGGAGATACCGTGCAGGTCAGCTGGCTCGTTGCACCTTCCTTAATCGTTGCGGAAGGAGTTACCGTTACGCCCGTAACGTCTACGGTGGTGACAGCCGCCGCCTCGACGGTGATTTCGCACTGCGCGGTCTTGTTGCCGTCGGCGGTGGTTACCGTTATAATAGACTTGCCTATTGCGACCGCAGTAACCTTGCCGCTTTGGTCGACGGTTGCAATATTCGTCTTGCTCGACGACCAGGTAACGTTTTTGTTATCGGGATTTGCGGGAGTAAACGAAGGCGTAAGCGTTACGTTTTCGCCCACTTTCAGCGTCTTGGAAATAAGGTTCAAACTTACGCTTTCCACGTGAACGGGAGCGGGAGGATTTTCGGTTACGGTCACCGTGCAAGTGTCCTTCTTGTTGCCGCTCGTCGTTACGGTAATCGTCGCCGAACCCTTGGCGTGCGCCGTAACCTTGCCGTTCTGGTCTACCGTTGCGACGGATTCGTTGTCCGACGACCAAGTAACGCTGACGTTTGCAGGGTTGGGGGCAGTGACCGTTGCGGTGAGCGTTTCACTGCCGCCGACCGTAAGACTTAACGTGTCCTTATTTAAACTTACGGTTTCAACTACAGGATTAACGCCGCCCTGCTCCTGTTCCTGTTCGGTCTCGCCGTTGCCGCCGATAAGGTCGCATGCGGTCATCGACGCGGTGCCGAGCGCAAACGAACACGCAAGAAGTAAAGCTAAAATTCCCCTCTTTTTCATTTTCAACCTTCCTTAAAAAGTTAAATTTTACACTTAATATATTTATAAATATATTACCAAAAATATATCATTTCACCGCATAAGTTGTCAAGCGAATAGCAAAAGTTAAAAAAACCGCCGTTTTTTATGACTAAAAACGACGGTTACCCCCTATATATGCCTTAACGAACGCATTTTTCATATCTCGATAAGATAGCCTTTTTCGCGCAAAGCGCACTCAATTTGGTCGAGTGTTTGCTCGTTTTCCCCCGAAACGGTGTGGTAATGATATCCGTCGGTAACGCTCATCAAAGGCTTAGACGCGCCCGAAACGAGCGAGCGGTACAGCTCCTCCGCATGGCGCAAAGTGGACAGCTCCAGCCTTGCGGAAATCTTCCCGTACACTCTGTGGTTGACCGTAATATCCTCCACCTTGCCCCCGCGCGAGATGATAATTTCGCTCTCGTCGACGAGCTCCTGCAAGGTGTGGCGGCACTTGAAAACGCGCTCGGCGCGCAAGCCCGAACCCAAAACGTAGCCTCGGTTAGTCGAAATAACACCGTAGCCCTGCGCCCTTAAAATGGCTATATCCTGCACGATAACCTGCCGCGACACCGAATATTTCTCGCTTAAAAAATTAGCGGCGACGGGGTTCTGGCTGTTGCCTATAAGCGACAGAATTTCCGCCCGCCTCTCGTGCGCCTTCATTATATTTCCTCTTCGGGGCGCAGCTCTTTGAGCGACAAATCGAGAATAGGCGCGGAGTGAGTGAGCGCACCCGACGAAACGAAGTCGACGCCCGTCTCCTTTACGCGCGCAACGTTCTCGAGCGTGACGTTACCGCTGCACTCGGTGAGCGCTCTGCCGCCTATCATTTCGACGGCTTTCTTCATATCCGCAACCGACATATTGTCGAGCATAATTATATCCGCACCCGCATCCAGTGCCTCGCGGCACATATCGAGATTTTCCACCTCGACCTCGATTTTGCGGACGAAGGGCGCGTACGCTCTCGCCATTTCGACCGCCCTCTTAACGCCGCCCGCCGCACCTATGTGGTTGTCCTTTAAAAGCACGCCGTCGGACAGATTGTAGCGGTGGTTGTTGCCGCCGCCGCAGCGAACCGCGTACTTTTCGAAAACGCGCATATTCGGGGTCGTCTTGCGGGTATCCAGAAGCTTGGTCTTGCTGCCTTCCAAGAGCTTTGCAACGCTGCGGGTGTAGGTCGCAATGCCGCTCATACGCTGTAAGAAGTTGAGGGCAACGCGCTCGCCCGAAAGCAGTACGCGGATATCTCCCGATACCATTGCAATGCGCTGACCCTTTTTCACCTCGTCGCCGTCCTTGACGAAAATTTCGACAATTGTGTGCTCGTCCAAAAGCTTGAACACTCTCTCGAAAACGTTGAGTCCGCAGATTACGCCGTCCTGCTTGCAGATGAGCTTAACCCGTCCGCGCTTGTATTCGGGCATTACCGAATTGGTGGTGACGTCCTCGTTGCCGATGTCCTCCTCCAAAGCCAGCTTGATAAGTCTGTCCATAATAAGCTTTTCGGTCAAATCGTTCATTTTTTATCTCCTTTGAAAAGTAAATTGGGGTCGCCGCCCGCCTCCGCGGTTTCAACCGCGCGGCGCAAATCTTTCTTTAATCCGTTTAATATATGTTTATATCCGCCGACCTCTTTTGCGGGCTTCACATAGCCGCTTTTATCGAGCGGACTGTAATTTTTCGCAATATCCTGAGCCGCACGCTTTGCAAATAAAAGGCTCTCCAAAAGAGAGTTCGAAGCAAGCCTGTTCTTGCCGTGAACGCCGTTACAAGCCGTTTCGCCCGCGGCGTACAGTCTCGGCAAAGTAGTCGCGCCGTTCAAATCGATATGGATACCGCCCATAAAATAATGTATCGCGGGCACTACGGGCACGGGCTGAGTGAAAACGTCGTACCCCTCCTCCGCGCACCTTTTAACAATCTGCGGGAAGTGGCTTGCTAACTCCTCTTTGGGTACGGGGCGCATGTCCAGCCAAACGAACTCCGTGCCGTCCTTTTCCATCTGAGCAAGCACCGCGTTCTTTACCACGTCGCGCGGTTGCAGTTCGTCGGTGAACCTCTTAAAGTTTTTATCCAAAAGTACCGCGCCCTCGCCGCGAACCGACTCGGAAATGAGGAACTTTCTGCCCCTTTTCTTGGAGTACAGCACCGTGGGGTGAATCTGAATATAGTTAACGTTGTCCACCTGTACGCCGTGCCTTAAAGCTATCGCCACCGCGTCGCCCGAAACTACGCCGAAGTTGGTGGTGTTGCCGAACGCGCCGCCGACGCCGCCCGTCGCAAGTACGGTATAGTCGGCGTAAACGGCTTTGGTCGCCTTTTCCTTAATGTCGTATACGACTACGCCTTCGCACTTTTCGCCGTCCGTTATGATATCGAGCATAACGTTGTACGGCTCGATTTGCACGTTGGAAAGCTTAGAAACCTTTTTCATAAGCTTACTCGTGATTTCCTTGCCCGTGCAGTCCTCGTGAAAGAGTATGCGCGGCGAGCTGTGTCCGCCCTCGCGCGTGAACGCGTACGTGCCGTCGGAATTTTTGCGGAAATCGACCCCGCACTCTTCGAGGTCGGCAATGACCTCGCGCGAGCCTTTAATCATACACTCGACCGCGGCGGGATTGTTTTCGTAGTGTCCCGCCCGCATGGTGTCGTCGAAATATTCGTCGTAATCGTAATCGCCGCGAAGCATACAGATGCCGCCCTGCGCAAGATAGCTGTCGCTTTGGCGGGGGTTCTTTTTGCAGATTATCAGCACCGATTTATCGCGCGGCAGATTGAGCGCGCAGTTTAAACCCGCAACGCCCGCGCCGACTATGACGATATCGTATTTTTCTTTCAATGCAGCCATATGTGAGAAAAGTATACAGTAAAAGTTTACACCTGTCAAGTCTACTGTAAACCTTTTTGGAAATTTGTGACAAAATTGCACTTCGACAGTATAAGTCAAAATATTGCGTGATTAAAAGGCGGGCTGAATAATAAGATAGCGTGTAAGGAGATGGAACAATGAAAGCAAGTGAAATTTATTGCACGAAAATATCAAGCAAGGACGAAAAAAAACGCGGCTATATTTTGGCTATTTGCTGCGTTAAAGATATGATTGAGGGCTATATATGCTGCGACGAACGCGAAAACGAGTTCTTTGCCGAGAGCGCGGGAGTCAAGTTTTCGGGTGACGCCGCCACCTTTTCGGTGACCGGTAAAGAAAACAAAAAGGGGTATCGGTTAAAGCTCGGCGTACCCCTCTATTCGGATAACGGAAAGTTTTTGGGGTATATCGACGACTTCACGTTCAAGGGCAACCGCATAGCTTTGGCTCACGTGGGCAAGCGCAAATTTGCATTTGATAAACTTGTTTTAAACGACGTCGCCATTTTAAAGAGCGACGACGTTTCGGTGGAAATCGCCGCAAAGGATATGTTTATCGGCGCAATCTGCGGTGAATAAATTACAAATCGTACTTCGCCATCAGTTTAAGCAAAGCGTTGAACATATCGTTGAGCGCCTCGCCCTCCTGCGCGGAAAGCACGCCCTTTACCTTCAACACGGTGAGGGCGGTCTTTATTTTTTCCAGCTCCTGTCTGTCGCCCCTGCCGAGATTTTTCAAAAGCAGCTTATCCGCAATCGACAGCGCGTGTTCGAGCCTTACCACGCTGTTTACGGCGGGTTGAGGAGCAACCTGCTGAGCCTGCGCGGGTCTGGGCTGACGGCTCTGCATTACGGGCACGTTCGATACGGGCGTCTGTGCGGCGGCAGCTTTGTCCGCTCTCTTAACCTTGAACAGCAATAAAATACCGTATACGAAAAAGCCGACGAACCACACGGCTGCTGCGGCGGCAATGGATTTATCGAGAGTAAACTCGGTTAAAAATACCGCGAGGGTGACCGCCGCAAACGCGTTGACCACCCACATAAACGCGCGCTTGTCGTGCGCACGCATCTTCTTTGAAATAATACAGGCGAAAAGCGCGGCGAGCACGACGAAGCCGAACGCCGACAAATCGATTAAAGCAAGCAACGCGAAATTCGCGCCGCCGAATTGGTCTAAGATGTTTTTAAAGAACTCGGTAACGTTTTCCATACGTGCCCGATTATAGCCCGATTTTCAGCGCGGTAACGCGGTTATTTTGTCTTAATGTGCCGATTAAAATAATTCTATCTGACGGCAGGCGTGAATATTTACTATCGTGCCCGAAACCAAGCTTTCGTCAAGCCCGTAAATTTTGCAAACTACGCTTTTGTACAGCGCAAGCTGAGGCAGATATTTACGGCGCAGATACTCGTCCCCGTGCGAGGTGTATTTGTAGTCGATAATATGCGCCGAAACTATTTTTCCGTTTGCGCGGCGGATATGCAGAAGGTCGATTGCGCCCTGAACTATAACGCTGTTGCCGTCGTCGCCGCAAGCGTTCACCGTTGCGCCGCCCGCTTTAATCGCAAGGTAGTCCGCCGACGGAAGGCGGCACACAAACTCCCGCTCTCTGAAAACCGACCGCGCGTCAAGATTGTCGAACGCAGGCATTTTAAGAATATTTTCAAGCCGTTCAACACTCAAAAGCGCACGCTGAATTTCGGTCATAAGTCCCGCGTTTACAAAGCTTTCGATCTGACCTTGGATACCCGCGCCGTCCTTGATTGCAAAGTCGCAAAGCTCTAAAAATCTGTGATAGGCAATACCCGTGTCTATGCCCGTATCCCCGCCGCCTTTGAACTCGTCATCGAACAGTTGCTCGGCGTTTTCGTCGCCGCCCAAAAGGGTCAGAAGCTGCGAAGCCGAGCTCTTTACGGGCAGTTCCACGCCCAGCTCGTAGGGGTATGCAAACGACCAGATTTCGTTCAGTTGCTCCGCCAAATTCTCGTCCGTGCGGCTGGTGTCCAAAACCCTTCTCACCTCGCCCGAAACACGACCGTTTTGTTGTTCAACGGGCAATATCCGGGGGGTAAACGCGTTTACGTCGAATAAATCGGCGTAATTTTCGGCAAAATTCGCCTTGATTTTATCGTACGACTCCGCCTTGCTTGTAAGCACGTACAGAGCGTATTTCGCGCGGGTACAAGCCACGTAAAACAGATTGACTTCGTTGCTTAATTCCTCCCGCTCCTTTCTCGCACTATACAGTCGGCGGAGCACGGTGCGGCAATAGCTCCTGCCACTCGAATAATAGCGCGGGGCAAACCCGAAATCCTCGTCGAACGGCATATCCTCGCGCTCGTCGCCACCGAAGCCCGCGGCGATATCGGCAACTATCACAACGGGAAATTCCAACCCCTTGGACGCGTGCATAGTCATAACTTTAATGCAGTCGGACGAGAGTGCCGCCGACGCGGTTATCTTATTGCCGCCCGCCTTGATTTTGGCAAGGAAAGCCGCAAGATACAACTCGCCCGAAGGCGCGGCGGCTTCCCTTTGCAAGCGCCTCAGAGCAACTACTTTCTGCTCGGTATCGAACGACGAAGAAAAGCCCGAAACGCGCATAATTTCGTCTATGAGCCGCACCGCGCCTATACTGCCCGACAGCGTGCGAAGCCTCTCGGTCTGCGCATAAAACTCGCTCAGCTTTTGCGCAACAGTGTCGGAATTACTCTCTGCGTACAGTCTGCAACATTCGGTGAACCGCAGCTTTTTACCGTCGTTTTTCAACGCTCCGTCGGCAAAAATGCGCACGGCGGCAAGCTCTCCCTCGTTAAACGAGCCAAGCGGCGACAATAACGAAGTAACCAAAGGCACGTCCTGTTCGCCGTTGTCGAGATAGGACAGAATGTCTAAAAGCCGCTTTATTTCGGGGCGGTCGCAGATATTGACCTCCGCCGCACCCGCAACGGGGTACTTTTCGCTCAGAGCCTTGATTATTCCGAACGCGCTCTTATTCGAGCGTTTTCTCGTCAGCACGCAGATAT
>CAMWWH010000013.1 GCA_947177975.1 uncultured Clostridia bacterium
AAGACACCACCCTTTCACGGTGGTATCATGGGTTCGAGTCCCGTACGGGTCACCAAAATTGCCCGTTTTCGAGTGAAAAACGCTCGAAAACGGGTTTTTTCGTGCCATTTTTCAGCGGTTATTCACTGTCTTTTTTGTCGTTTGGGGGCAATTTGGGGGCATTGTCATACGTGTAGTTCAGTTTTTCGCCCTCTTGTAGCAAAAATTCGTCTGATATCCCTGTATACGTATTGTTCAACGTTCCGAGGGAGTGACCCATAAAGAGCTTTCGGGCAACGTCGGCAACGCCGCACTCCTGGCAGCGCGTATTAAACGTTTTGCGCAGGTCCTTCAAAGTGTGATTTTTAAATACCGTGTGCAGCTTTTCGCTTAACGTGTCTCTTACGTAGAAGTGCAGCTCGTCGACGTCGACGAGGAACGGGCGCAGCATTGGCGTTATCGGTATCTTCTTGTAAACCTTCTTGCCGTTCTTCTGCTTGCTGTTCACCGCGACTATAAATTGACCGTCAATGCGAGCCGTCGCGTATTCGTTGGGGCGCAACCCTGTATAAAGAGCTACGGCAAACATAAGCTGGTAAGGTGTACCCGCCGTTGCCTGTAACAGCTGATATTCTTCCGACTTCGAGAATACTAAGCCCGTCACGCGTTCGTGCTGTATATGCACGATTACGTCAAGAGGGTTAAACTTTATAATCTGGTGCTTGATAGCGCAAGTAAAAATGCCGTTTAATATGCACTTGACCTCGTCGGCGGTCTTACCTAAGCCGCGCTCTGATATGCTGTCAAGCAGATTTTGGCACGCTTCGGGGGTTATACGTTTAATCTGAATTGAGCCGAAGTACGGCTTGATATGCTTTTTATAACGCCCGGTTTCGTTCTGAAATGTTTTAGTGCATACGCGCCGCTTATAGAATTTCTCGAAGTAGTATTCCGCAAAGTCGGTAAAGGTGGTGGGCACATTGGAGAGTGCGCAGCTCACGCCGACTGGGCGGTTTACCGCTTCGATAAATCTGAGCTTCGCCGTAGCAAGGTCGGGTGCGGATACCGAAATATTGTAACCGTCGCGGCGGTACCGTATTTCGTAACTGCGGGAGTGTTTCCCGCGTATGCGCAGTCGGTAGTGGACGATACGTCCGTTTTGTATAAATGTCTTAGAAAACGATTTGTTCATTTTTGAAATCTCCTGTAAAGTAAATTTCAAAAACCCTGCTGTCTTTTCGTCCTCTTCGGCGGGTGTTGCCGCCGTCGTTTGCCGCAACGCTGCGGCGAGTTCTTCTGCGGCGCTGTCGAGTGCGCCTTCGTCTTGTGTTGCGCCTGCAAACAGAATCTTACTTGCAAGCTCCAACAGTTTCTTTTTGTCCATTGTCTGAACGCTCCTTAAATCGTATTCCCTCGGAAAGAGGGTAACGGATAGGGTAAAGCCAGAACAGACAAAATTCAATACTTAGTCTACATTATTTCAGTTTCAGCATATTTTCGCCGACCGTTATATAATCGCGTTGGGCTTGCTCTCCAAAGTGCTTGCCAATTTGTCGGAACACGTAAAGCATATCGTCCTCAATGGGAGTTATGCTTGCTTTTATTGTTTCCCGCGCTCCCGCAGCGCGTTCTTCGGTGGACGGGTGATAAACATTTATACCGAGAGCTTTTTCGATTGCTTCAATAGTGCTAAATCTTGGGTTAGTTACAATCCCCGCCATAATTCGGCTAATGTTGCATAAAGAAATGTCCGTTTCTTTTGCTAAATCTCGATACGTCCAGCCACGCTCTTTAAGTGCGTGTTTGTATAACTCAATATCCATAATTGCCTCCTTGCCATCAATTTTGCGGTAGAAATAGCAATAAGGCAATTTTTTTTTAAAATTCTGTTGACAAATAGCAAAAATGCTATTATTATAAATGGCAGAAATGCTATTTAAGTAAAGGCAACAAAAACCCCGCCGCAGGAACGGTGGGGTGCATTGGTGAATAGTTAGGGGATAAAGAGTGCGATTACTTCTTTTGTTGCCAAATCTCGCCGCAATCTTTGCAAATTGCTTGTGTGGTGGATTTACTATCTTTGATGAATATAAAAATTGCAATTCCAACAGCAATTGCGGCAAATGAGGCGCCAATGCCCATAAAAATTCCCGCGCTGGTGTCGAGAACGCTTCTTGTAGAGCCGTATGAAACCAGAACTATGCTAATGCAGACACATATAACGAGAATTATTTTAGCTAAAATAATTATTTTATGACTATTTTTATTAAATTTAATCTGCGTTGACCCGCACTTCGGGCAAGTTGAATTTTCCAATTCATTGCTATGTTCCATTAGGTTTTCACTCCTTGATAACATAGCAATTCTATCACATAAGCGTGTTAAAGTCAATGTTTTGAAATATAAAGTCCCGCTGCAGTAAGTCGGTGGGAAAGGTGAGGGAAATTAAATGGCGGCAATAGAAAAGAGCACAGTGGACCGTTTTGTTGAAAAACTCAGAGGCTGTAATGCGGTTATACGCAAGAGAGTTTCCCTGAGCGGTTGGAAGCCTTTCAAGCGGTTGAAGCTTAAAAGAGAGTTCAACAGGCTTGAAGACGCGGCGTTCGACGAGGCGGTCAAAATCGAGGAGCGTTCGCAACGCGCAATCTGCGCTGACGATTTAATGGACCTGGGCGCGGTTATATGCCGCACTACCAACGACGCGCAGGAAGCGTTTTACGACGTTCTAACTACTCTCGGTATCGAGATAAAAGAGTAAAGCTTAGGGTGCAGAGCTATGTCCGAACAAATAAAGCCGCACGTCGACGAAGAGGACGGCAGACTGTACTTCAATTATCACGTGGGCGCCGAGTTGGAGTTCACAACGGCGGCGGGTAAGAGGTTCAGACTGCGTATTGTCGATTGCGAATACGAAAACGGAACGGAATATTACTTTTTAGAGAGCGCAGGCAAATTGTTGCCTACGCGCTTTTCCGTTGACAAGCTCAAAAAGCAGCTTACGGCAGCTCCTTACGAAGTAATTGACGAGGGGGAATTGCAAGAGCTCCCGCTACTCGTTGAAGAAGTTCAGCTCTATTACCAGGAGCGAATTAAGGAGCTTAATTTCGATAATGCAGAGGCAAATAAAAAGCTGAACGGGACGGAGTATAAGTCTTTGGTGAGGGCAGCGAGCAGTTTGAAAAAGCGCTTAATGCTTGCCGAGGCGGACGGAAGAGAAGAGGACGCCGCTCAGATAAGAAAGGATCTGAGCGAGAACGAGGCGAAGCGTTCCAAGATACTTGCGGACAAGGGAATTGATTACAAGGTTTTAACCAAGGTGAAGGACTGCGAGATTTGCGGCGATACGGGCATAGTCGACGGTAAGATTTGCGAGTGTGCCCTCGAACGTACGGAGCAGATAAAAGCGTTTAATGCGGCTCTGCGGCTTGCGGAGCTGGCAGGAACATAAACAGTTATGCCGAGAGCAGGTTTGCGCTTGGGGTTCACTCCCCCTTGCGGCGGTCCGATTCCGCTAAGTTCGGCGCATTTCCCTCACGCCCGCCGAGGTACCTCCGCGGCGGGTTACGAGGGACAATCAGACTAAACCCCGAAAGGGATTAGAATATAAATTTTTGTGAGGGAAACACAAATGCAGTTAAGTGAATTTTTAGATAATTTAGAAATTCAGAGTGAGTACAAGGTAGTTTATTTCGACGAGGATAAAAATGAACGCGTTGAAGTAACGGACGTGCAAGAAGAAAGCGATAGCTATATCAGGTACGTATATTGCGAGAACGATATTTTGTTTATCGAAATCGAATGGTAGGCGAGGTGGCGGATATGAAAGAATTTAACGCCACGAGCGAACTGCAGACGACTGCAGTTGACTGCAAAAATCAAAATGAAGGCAATTTAACTTACAAGCAACTTTTGCTTGTACCGAACAAGGACCTTACGAACAAACAAAAGGTTTTTCTTACCGTACACAGTGAAATGGTCCAGGCTGGACAAAAAGCCGCCGAGTGCCTACTCATTATGGCAAACAATATGCGCCGAATGAAGGACGAGGAGCTTTACCGTGAAGCGGGGTTTGAAACTTTTGCGGAGTATGTTGAAACTACTCTCGAAATAAAAGAGCGACAAGCATACACCTGGATGAGTATTTTAAAACTTCCCACGGAGTACTTGGAGCAGAACGCAAAAATGGGTGTGACCAAACTTGCGCTTATTGCGTCGGCGTCGGACGCCGTTGCCGAGGACCTTATGAGTGATGAGGCAACGTCGAAAATTAAATCAAGCAAGGAGTTGGAACGCATTATCAAGGCAAAGGAAAAAGCCCTTGCCGATAAAGATAAAGTCCTCGCCGATAAAGACGAGAAGATAAATAATCTGACCGACGAGCTGGCAGCGGAGAGGAAAAAGATTGCCGAAATGCCGTCTGTTCCCGAGGTCCCCGATAACACGGAGCTTGAAGAGAAGATTAAGGCCCTTACTACGCAGCTTAAAGAAGCCAACAAAAACCTTGAAGAGGCGGAAGATAAGCTTGCGGAAAAAGAAGAGAATATCCGCGAGTTGAATAGCAGAGAACCTGAGGTTATAACGGAAACGGTTGAAAAGACCGTTGAAATTGAGAACCCCGAAACGAAAAAAGCCTTAGCGTTAGCTCAAAAAGAAGCAGAAGCGGCAAAGGCGGCAAAGGAAAAAGCGGAGCAGGAAGCAAAGAGATTCCAAAACGAGCTTGCGGCGTATAAGAAAACGCAAGAGACGGTTTCTACCTTTAAAATCCATGCAGAAAATTTATTTGAAATTTGGGATACGGTAATTCAAGCTGTCATGCAGATAAAAGCGGCGGACCCCGACTATGCAAACAAGTGTATTACAAAGATTGTTGCGTTCAGTGATATGGTGAACAGTGATATTCAGGGGGTACAGAAATGAAAAAAGCCGAATTTATTAAAATGCTCCAACAGGATATCGAAACGCTGTCAGAACCCAAGAAGTCGTTATACGCGCAGGTTATTGATTGCACGGTCATAGCGCTCCTTGACGAGTCGGCGGATTTCGAGGTCGACGGCAAGATAACGTGTGAAAGTTTGTTGGAATTGATTAAAGAAATGGTTAAGAAAAATGGATATTGCGTGGGTCCGTTTGAAGCGGCTCGACAAATATCTGAACACCTTAAAACCGAGAACGACGGCGTTTCGAGGCTCTACAATATGGCAATGGGAATGGCGGAAGGCAATGTTCCCACGCCGAGGCAACGCAGAATATCGCTTGAAGATATTTAATCGGAGGCGGCTATGGATGAAATTTTTGTTGACGAAATAAACGAAAATGATGGCATTGCTAACGAATGTTTCCGAATTGCCTACGATGAGTTTATGAACACCACTGATTACGAACCGATTTTCTTTTACGGAGAAATTATCGACGAAGATAAAGGTACTCCTTTCGAACAGGCAATAATTGACGAAAATAAAACATATTGCACCTGTTCATGCTGTGATGAACTTTTCGAGATTACCGCCGAGCAGAAACATCTACCGAGAATGACGTGTCCTCATTGCCAGCAGGAAGGTCCGCTCTTTGATTTTAGAGATAGGAGCAAGCCTGTAAATGATTTGCACGAACAGGCTATTGCTTATATGCAAGCATACAAAAACGGCTTTGTGCTGCGCCTATTTAAAGCTTTCACCGATTACAGCCAAAGAGATTATGACGATTATACGCGACTTGGTTGTTTTCCTGAGATGCGGTTTTTTGAATATGGGCGAGAATACTTCCACGACGGGCAGTTGAGATATTTCGTGAATCCAACCGAAGACCAAGATGACGTAATGTGGGTGGAAACTGGCAATATTTACGATGACGACTTTTGGCTGATGAACGCTCCCGACGATTGTCCGTATGTTTCCGACGTGAAGCCTGATTACTGCGATTTGGAAAAGTCTTTAATGTATTATTTATCGAAATCTTTTAGCTGTAAAGCATATCACACATTAAAGAAGTACGGCTTTGAAATTTTAGCCGAATCTATGATTTTTTCCGCGGACAAATTTCCCGACAGTTCAAAAATTTCCGAGGTTTTAAGTTTGGACTACAACCAAATTATTGCAACCGTAGGTAAAGAAATTCATATAGATGAGCTTTTGCTGGCTCGCAAACTTTATGAACTTAATGTTGAACTGACAAGGCAAAACATTTATCTTATGTCTACGCTGGAAGGAATAGATAAAATAGACAGCTTTAAACTAACTACCGAGAATGCACGGAAAATTTTTAAATATTTGCGAAATCAGAAAAATCGGCAAGGGACAAAGAAGAAAGACGGTAAAAATATCGGGCGGGATTACGTCGATTACCTTACCGAGTGCGACAAGCTTGATTTTAATATGAACGATAGTCGTGTCCTTTATCCGACGGACCTTTTAAAAGCTCACGTTCACACGTCATCGTTAGTAAAAATTAAAGCGGACGCGGCAACCGAAGTCGGCATCATGAAAGCCTATGAAGAATACCACGCATTGTGTCAGTACGATAACGGCGAATTTTGCGTCATAATGCCACAGCACAGCGAGGACATTATCCTCGAAGGTAAACTACAAAGTCACTGCGTCGGGAACTACATTGAGCGCGTGGCGAAGGGTGAGGACATTATTTTATTTGTACGGTCCTCTGTCGAAAAGGATAAACCTCTTTACACAATGGAAATTCGTCCTATAATGCGCAAATTGGATATTGTTCAATGCCGCGGTTATGAGAACGAGGACCCTTCACCCGAAATTAAAGCGCAGGTTGATAAGTTCCTCGAAGAATACGAAAAGTGGTTTAACCAACGCAAGCCTGTTGTTCCCGACAAAGCAACTCGCATTTTCTATAAAGCAGTTCGGAAGGTTGACGGGAAATATATTAGCGCCTGGGACAACTTAACGGAATATATCCCTGGGCAATATCTTGAAACGGCGATGGATAAAAACCCTGACAGAGTTGCGGTTAAGGGAATACACGTTGCCTCGCTTGAATTTGCTCAACACTATGGCGATACGTGGGATAACGTGGCAATCCTTGAACTTGAAGTAGACATACACGATATTGTTGTGCCAGACGCAAAAGACCAGTTAAGGGCGTCACGCGTAAAAGTACTTCGTGAGGTACCGTTTGAAGAAATGGGCGAATGGGGTGCAATGCGCATTAAAAAATCAATGGCGGCTTAACTGCAGTTGACTGCAGTAAGTGAATCTCAATATTGGTATCAAAAATCGGGCATTGCCCGCAGGAGGATATATGGCAAAAAAGAATAAAAAGCCCGCGAGCGAACGCGCTCAGAGGGCTAAGGCAAAAGTAAGCGCCGCGGCGCAGTCGGTCAAGAGAACGGCAAGCAACGTCGCAGGCACGGTCAAGAAAAAGGTGGACGCAGCGACTCAGACAATCAAGATTAAAGTTAAAGACTACACCGACGCATTGCAAGCGGCGCACGATGACGGTTTTCAGAAAGGCTGGGAAGCTCACGAAAATTTGCCCAAAGTCCCCGGTGCGCGCGCGGCGGCGACGGTCGGGTTCGGCAAAGGCATAAAGGCGCGTGAAAGGCACAACAAGGCGCAGGAGCATTTGGACAAAAGCAAACGCACAACGCGTTCGGGAACACGTCAGACGGCAAAGAGTTAAGCCCGCAGCGGGCAATTGATAGGCAACTATGGCAAAGATAACGGAAAAACTTAAAAGGTTCGCGCTTATAGTGGGTGCTGTTTTACTACTCATTCTTTCTATTTTCGGAGTAAGCGGCGGCGTATATGCCGCCGCCGAAACGGAAGGAACCGACAGCGCGATAATGCGTGAGCTTGGCGGGCTGACTATCGGCGGCGCCAAATTCAATGCAGAGGACTATCCCGCAGACGAAGAGGGCACGCCGCAGCTACTATATCTGAGCGAATACGGGTACGGATATACCGCAGACAAACAAGTTGCGTTCGGACTCGTTCTTTACATATATAACCCCGCGCAACTGAATATTGTGCAGGACCAGCGCAATACCGTCCAAATAAAAATCGGCAATGCGGAGCGTTATTCAAAGTACGCTCTGAGCGTTATCGAGGGGAGCGCGGACAAGCTGTTTTACAAACTGGGCGTAAGCTTTTCGGAAGAGGAGAAGAGCGCGGCGCTGGCGGCTTTGGATAAGGACAGCCGAAGGTATGAGGTGAGCAGCGTGGAGTTCTACGTTGAAGGATTTAATGCTACGGACTATCCGATTTCGCGTACGTTCACGTACACGGGATATGCGGCGGGGCTCGGTGAGAACGGCGAAAGCACGCTCACAAATACTCTGAGCTATACGGAAGCTGGCGGCACGGAAACAATTCCGCTTGAAGTAAAGCATACGAGCTGGCGCCCCGAGGGAACGAACGGAAACAGTGAATATACACAAGACTCAATTCACAGCGTGTACTTTGCGGTACCAAAGGAGTTGGACAAAAAGTATGACTATCTAAATTCAGTTCAGGCGCGCTGGTTGGAAGCTCGCCTTGTTCCTATTTATGTGTCAGGCAATAAAACAATCCTAAATTCATTACGAAGTGTGATAGCGTCAAATGCTGTACCGAGTATAAGTACTGATGATGGGAGTTTAACAACAGGTCCCGACCAAGGAAAATTGACTGCCCCAAACAAATTTAATTTTGATAAATTCGATTATTGTTTGGAAGCAAGAGATTACACGAGTGCGTTAAGTATATCTTGTGAAGCAATTTTGTGTAATGATTGGTGGTATAGCAAAGAAGCGAGTGGTAGTGGGATATCGGTCAAAAAGCGGCTAAATTCAATTTACCTTACTGTATATACGAACGACAAAAGCGCAAGCGAGTACGTAGTCACTTCATCCGAACTAACTAAGATGATACAGGAAGAAGCAGTTAACGGCTATTTTAAAAATGATAAAATCGTCGCGGGTAAATATCCGAGTTATTTGTTTGAAAATTATGACGAAGATTTTACTTGCGTAACAATTGTAAAAGACGAGTTTGATAAAAACTTGAATTTACATAGCGAGAGGGTTGAGAAAAGTTTTTGGCAATATATTTTCGGTGGGCATACTGCTACAAATCAACAAGATTTTAAAAGTATAAAAGCTATACAGCCAATTGAGGATAGTGAAGTCGGAAGCAAAACAACGCAAGAATTAAGTGACTGCCTTTACATATCAGAACGCGACGCAGAAGATTTCCGCTCGTTTTACAATAGAAACAAAAACAACTCCACCGTATATTTATTGCGATTTGCTTTGAGTGAATATTGGAGCGCCACAATAGAAACGGTAGGAAAAAAAGGTACAACACTTCAACCAGGTTTAGTGGGTACTATTGATAGAAATGCGTACTTCGCTCAGGAAACGTGCTATCTCGATTTCGATTTAATAGATTTCGAGTACGTAAAGGAAGATAAAAGTTACGTTATACCCGTGAGTATGTCGCCGATAGACATATTCCCCGAGCTGACGCCGCCCCCGCAGTATTACGACTTTTGGAAGTATGCGTTGGTAATCGGTGCGGCGCTGATAGTCTTTTATACCGTATATAAAATCGTAGGTAAAGCGATAAGGAGTTAAGCAATGGTAGGGAGTTTCATTATTTTGGCAATAGCAGGGCTTTTACGGCTTACGGCTGGAACGCTGACGGGCAAGTTCAGCTGGCTTAGTAAAATCATACCGTACCTAAATTACGGTTGTTACGGTGCACTTGGGCTGTTCGGACTGTTCGTGTTAATTAACCTTGCGAAGGCAATTTTCGGCGGTCGGAGAACAAGACGATAAAAATAAAATGCCGAGAGGCAAAGGAGAAATAAAAAATGGCAAGAAGAAGGACAATCAGCCGCGCGATAATTGTGCTCGTAGCGCTTTTGTTGGCGGCGATAGTGGCGGTTGTGGCGTCGATAGGCTCGCAGGGGTTCACTAACAAGAACGTGAAGAGCTGGTTTAACGGCTGGGGCAATCCCGACAACGTAGGTTACGCAGGTGATAGCATTTCGATTGATACATATGCGCTTACGGTGGACGAGTACGCCGCATACGGCATATCCGAAGAAGCGATTGACGCGGGAGTTATTACTGCGCAATATCAGCCTGATAATACTACGAATAGACGTACAGATTGGACTTATGATTTTGCGGGTAATGAGTGGTCGGAAGGCAAAGTGTTGAGTGACTACGTTCTATTTACGGCGGGTGCTAACTATGCGCCCGAGCTCACGTATGAGGTGTTACAGCCTTTCGGCGATACGATTGTGGTCGGGGCAACAAGCCGCGCGAACTCAGAGCTTAAAGCCACGACGAACGTGGATTTCCTTGCACAATATTCCGCTATTTTTGACAATGGTAATTTCGATATAGGTTATCACGAAGATTTGGATATTTTCAGTGATTTGTATGCCGACGACTGCTATTCGGTTGTTCCCGACGCATTTAACGCAACGGTCAAGATGACAATAAATGCCAATTTTAATAATTGGTTGATGGAAACATACGGCGACCGTGACGACGCTGGTTGGGGACCGTATCAAAATGTAACTGGCGCTATTTCATACGACGAGTGGTTTCGTCAGAATATAAATACAATCTCAGAAGCCCGTATTGCGCAATACTTTACGCAGGTTAATCCCGGCGCTTTTTTTGCGGTTGTAAGCGTAACTGTAACTTGTTACTATAAAGGCGAGGAAATGTACACATTTACGGACAACGAGGATATGTGTTTTTCGTCCGAGGCGTTAGAGCTTATGTCTGTACCGCCCACGTCGGTTTCGACACCTGACCAAATCGTAGTTAATCCTGGTGCATAATGGCGAAGAAAAGACAGAAGAAGGATAATAAGCCGCGGGAAAACGCGGTGAAGAATAACGGCTCGGCAGCGGGTAAACGTTCAGAGCAGGGAGCAACGGCGGCGCGGACCGCGCCGCCTAAGGCTCCCGCAAAGGTCGAACAGCAGCGTGACGCAGTTAAAAGGACAACGTCGACGTCACAAGGTGAAAAGAAGAATTGCCCCAAAGTCGACGCAGAAGTCAAAAAAATAGCAGAGCAAGCAGAACAGGCGAATAACTCGCAGAAACGGCAAGGGATAATTAAACGGCTTAGTGAAACGCTTAAACGTGTCATTGGATATAAGAGGGGCGAACGCGACGAGTTCAGATACAACTACGACGAAAAGCACCCGGGTTATGTTGTTGAAAAGCGTGACGGGAAATACGTTGTTTTTGGTTTAACGCATAAAGAGAAAACGTTTGGAAAACCTAACATGCTGTTAGAAAAAAATCCAGACCCCACCGATACTGACGCAGCATACATACGGCATGGTGTACTTGTTAAAAAGGCAGAGTCGCTTAGCAAAAAGCCAATGAAAGACCTCAGTGTATCTGAAAAAGATAAGCCAAATGTAAAAAGTAAGAAAAGGAACTATAAAAAAAGACGAAAAATAGCCGAGAATCAGGAGCGAAAAGCAAAGGAGAAAAAAAGTGAGTAAGCACGCAAGCTTCCACTTGCCCCTTTTCGCTTACTCACAAACGCAACATTGCTGTTGCTTGTTATTATTATACGCAATTAAAACGTAAAAGTCAATAGAAAAAGGAGCAAATTTTATGGCAGGAAAGAAAATACATTTCAAAAAAACGTTCAGTGATGGCAGCCAAAGGGAAGATGAGGGTATTCTTTATACGACCAAAAACGGAATAAAAGTTGCATTGCATAAAGAGGTTCACCCAAACGGCTCAACCTGGTGGAAAGCGACAGAATTAACGACAGGTAAACAGGTTACTCGCGATATATATAGAACGATGAAAGAGGCAAAAGCTGAGGTCGAGACGGTTTCACCAGTAGTTGCAAAGGTACTTGACGAAAGGAAAAACTCTTGTCAAAGTGTTAAGCCCGCGAAGCAAGACAAGCCTAAGAAGTCAAAGGCGGCAAAGACAACGCCTAAGACGCAACTTTCTAATTCAAGGGATAAGTTACCAAAGTCACAGCAACTGCCAGTGGATAAGCCACTGCCGCAGAATAAGTCGGCGGGAACGTATATAGACGATAGGAACGCGCCTATTAAACCCAAGGCAAAGAAAGAAAAGCCGCTCCGCCCGAACCCGTTTGAGGGGGCAGACGATATTTACGTAACGAAGAGCAAAATTGCTGTTACTAAGACGAAAAAGAGTAAGGCAAAGCGCGGCTATACCAAGACCACGCAGACAAAGTACTACGAGCAGAACGAAAGCAATTTGAAGCTGCTTAAAAAGGCTCAGGGCGACGCCGTTCGCAGTGGACGCAAGGGAACTCAGATTAAGAAACTGTAATGCAGAGAGTACATAGCGACGCGTGGTTTGCAAAGTGGGAAGCGCGCCTTCAAGAGCCAATTAAAAACACCAAGCTTTATCATTACCGTGACGGTCTGATAAAGATTGCGTTCTTGCCGACGATTGTTTTGCCTGTCCTCGGAATAATTCAGATTGTACGTGCTCGCAACTATCTGAGGCAATTTATTGAGTGCCGAAACGAGTTTATGCATAAGGGCAGAATGATAACGAATGACGGTCCCCCCGGTGCAGGTAAAACTTTTTCGGGCGGAAATATGGCGTACTATCTCGCGCGTGACCAGTGGGCAAAATTGCAAAATGATTATCTATTGCAACGGTCAATGGTTGCCGAGTGGATAAAGAACGGCGAATCGGACAAAATAGCGGCGTTTAAGGCTCTTGAAGAAAGCTATAAATACTACGCTGACCCCGAACGCATAAACAAGTATATCCCTTGTTTAATGAGCAGCGTGCCGCTCAGAGAGTACGGAACGGGTAGGACAAGCTATAATTTATCGCCCAAAGTGTTTAAGCAAATTCAGCGTGTTCCCGAATATACCGTGTTTTTCAATGACGAGAGTGGGCGGCTTTCGGGTTCGGACAAATCTAAAACAGTTGATGATGACGTTGCGGATTTTTGGAGACTTTACAGACATTTTATGGACGGTATGGCTGTACACACTAACCAGGATGGCGGGCAGAATATGATACAGATTCGACGCAGTACTGACTACGTAAATCACATATTCGGACAAGAAACGATTTTACAGCCGACGCGTTTACTGATAAAGCTTGACCGAAAAAAGCGTAGATTTAACAAAAAATTAGGCAAAATGGACGCCGCGAAAGAGGAGTACTTGGCGCAAGAGCTGTATTATTTAGAGAAATACATTGCGACAATAGGGTTTAGACGTGTTTTACACCAACTGAGCACGGCGCAGGGTGAACGCATAGGCGAAAAAGAGTATTATATTTTTCCCGCAATCGGCGGGGTACAGTATGACGATAGGTCATATCGAAACTTGTACAAATGCAAGGATAAGAAAATCGAGTTGGAAGGTTGGGAAAGCTTGGTCGTCGACGAGTTTGACCGAAGCGAGTACGACAGTCTGATAAAGGGCGACAGCCAAAACGGAGCGGCATAGTCAGTTTATCCTCTATCAGTAAAAATGAACTCAATCCCTTGTATGTTTTTCCGACTTCGAAGAACCGCAAGGCGACACACACAACAAACGTTGTGTGCGGTCGGTCGGAAAAACGGATTGAGTTACAGAATAGTGTGAGAGGATAAACTGACAGCTGACGCGGAAACATTCCGCGACAGCGAGACGCTCCGACCGCATTGTTCGCCAAAATTGCGTTCCATACGCAATTTTGGCGCCGCCCCAAAATTGGGGGTCGGCGGGACGGCGCGGGGCGGTTTTCGCGGGTGTAATCTACGTGCCCAACGCGCAGCGCGACGTGGCGCGGGCTAAATTGGGGTCAGAGTTATGAAATTAGACTACATAGCGCTTTGTAAACGGCTGTGTCAGACCGACACGGCGGCAGCGCTTATAAAATACATATATGAGACGCAGGGCGCCGAGCGGCGGCGGGTTAAGCTATCTGACGCGGCTGACAGCCTGGGCGTGTCTGAGAGCACAATAGCGCGTCATCTGACTAAGCTTGCGGACTTAAAGCTGATAAAGCTTTTCGGCGCGGTGGGCAAGGGGAACGGCGAGGTGCAGTTGAGCTTTGATATTTTAACTGAGTGAGGGAAACAAAATGGCATACGGTTGTAAGTATTGCAAAATGAACAAAAAGTACGAGGAATACTGCGTTCTGACGGGCGAACTTACTAAGGAAGCAGTAATGTGCGACTTTGAGTGGGAAGATTGCCCCGAGTATCAGAAGGCGCAGGAGCCTATAAAGCCGAAGGCGCGGAACAGTAAGCCGAAAATGGCAACTCAGACAAGCATTTTCGGCACTGCTGGCGAAAAGCAGATAAAGGTGTGAGCTATGAACGATTGGAGCGGAAACGCGGGATCGGTTTGGAAAACAATCGGTGCAAGCAACCACACTGAACACGAACGAGCGGCAGAAGATTATTACGCAACGGATCCCGTTGCAATCGATAAACTTTTGACCGTGGAAACGCCGAGCGAGCTTATATGGGAGTGCGCTTGCGGTGCAGGGCATTTATCGGAACGATTAACGGAAAAGGGCTTTTATGTGTGCAGTTCGGATATAGTCGATCGGGGCTATAAAAGGCTGTCCGTTATCGAAGATTTTTTGAAGGCGCAAACGATACCGTTTGCGCGAGCCAAATTCGACATATTAACTAACCCGCCGTATAAATTCGCAAAAGAGTTTGTTTTGAAAGCTCTCGAACTGTTGCCCGCGGGTTGTAAGTGTTTTATGTTTCTAAAACTCACGTTTTTAGAAGGTAAGGCAAGATATAACGAATTGTATGCGAAGTATCCACCCAAAAGAATCTACGTTTTTTCAGAGCGTATCGAGTGCGCGAAAAACGGTGACTTTGAGGCATTGAAACAAAGTGGCGGTGGCGCAATAGCTTATGCCTGGTTTGTTTGGGAAAAAGGTAGTAAAGAGAGGACTCAAATTGAGTGGATCTAAAATGTCTGAGATTAAATCAATTTTAAAGTACCCGGGCGGAAAGTGGCGCATTGCAGAATGGATAATATCGCATTTTCCGCCGCACAAAGTGTACTGTGAGCCGTTTTTTGGTTCGGGCGCAGTGTTTTTCAAAAAGCAGCCGTCTTATCTCGAAACAATAAACGATATAAACGGTGATATTGTAAATCTTTTCAAAGTATGCAGAGAACGCCCTGCGGAGCTTGCGGCCGCAATAGCTCTTACACCTTGGGCGCGTGAGGAATACGTAGACTGTTACGCAATCGAGGGTGACGACGTAGAACGTGCGCGGCAAATGCTTGTCCGTCATCATCAATCTTTCGGTACGACAAACGCTAACCTTAATTCGTGGCGTAACAGCCAAAGTTATAAAAGCCCACGTTGCCCGGCGCAGTGGGCAGAATTACCCGAAACGGTCATGCAGTTGTGTGGGCGTTTGAAAGAAGCTCAAATTGAGAACGTCGACGCGCTCATGTTAATTGAGCGCTACGACGACCCGCAAACGCTTTTATACTTGGACCCGCCGTATTTACTAAGCCTACGTAAACGCGGGTTATACAAGCACGAAATGACGGACGAAGGACACATGCAGTTGTTGGAGCTTATAACCAGGAGTAAGAGCAAGATTTGTCTTTCAGCGTACGATAGCGAACTTTACAACGAAAAGCTGAAAGGTTGGTACACTGCGGAAAAGCCCACGATAGCGCAAAAAGGTTTACCTCGGACCGAAAAGTTGTATATGAATTACGCGCCCGACTTGCTGTCGCTTGGGAATGAGGGAAACTTGGAGGGAATACAAAGCCAGGCATAGGCTTTAATTACAATGAAAAAATACGAGTACAATGGCAAAGTTTACTGCGAGGAAGATTTGAGTTGCGAAATTGACAACTATGGCGGCGATTTATATGCTTTATATTTTGCGTTAAAGGCAGATGATAAGGCGCACGAAAACACAGTGTATTACGCAGAGCCTGAAAGCAGTAGAGATTACTACGAATCGCCCGAAGAACTTATTGAGGCGGAATTTAGCGACTTGGAGATAAGCGAATGAAATCAGTTCTATTATCGATACAGCCGTATTACGTGTTTTTAATAATCGCGCGGCTTATGGGGTGGAATATCCCGCAGGAAAAGACCGTAGAGGTCAGGAAAGACTTTCCGAAGGACAGCGCGTGGAATAAAGTAGTACATATCTATTGCAGTAAAAACAGGGAATCGTTCAATCGAATACCAGCTCAATATCAGCCTTTTATGGAAAAACTTTTAGGCAAGGTTGTCGGTGAGTTCGTGTGCGATTCTATCCGAAAGGGTAGAGGGGATAACATTATTGCGGCGTACTATCACAATAACCCTGACGAAACTTGCTTGACCGACCAAGAGATTGTTTTATACGCAACTTACGGCAAGCCGCTCTACTTCTGGCACATATCCGAACTTAAAGTCTACGACGAGCCGAAAAAGCTTTACGAATTTAACAAATTCTTGCCTTGTGAATTATCAAAGCAAAAATGTGGCTTAGAAGGTTGGGACGAGCTAAACGACATTTGCGGGTATTGCTCTGCGGAGTCAATGATAATTTATCCGCCGCAGTCGTGGTGCTATGTGAGGGAACAGTGAGAATTGTAGAAGAAGAGATAACTTATAGGGCAGTTACCCTATATGATGGTGAAGAACCGATAGGTTGCGGCGACATAGAAATTTTCGGCGATGAAATTTGGCTCAATCATTTTGCTATAAGAGAAGATTTAAGGGGTATGGGCTTCGGTCAAAAAGCGTTGCAAATTTTCATTGAAAGATACGGAGTAAACACTCTGACCTGTGCTATCAAAAATGAGATAGCGTTTCACATTTACAAAAAGTTCGGCTTTGAGGTCGTTGAAGAGTGGGACACTTTTGCCGACGGAAGGGTCTATCTTATGAAAAGAAATAAATAGGTGAGGGAAATGGATAAAAACAGTATGCCGTACAGCTTAGAAGCTGAACAAGCTTTGTTAGGCTGTATGTGTATGGAAAACGAAATACTGTCAAATGTGCTGGAAAGCGTAGAGGAAATCGATTTTTACGTTGAGGCGCACGTTTGCATTTTTAATGCGGTAAAACTTGTATATCACGCGAGAAAGCCCGTGGATATTGTAACTCTCTCGGACGCGCTGGAAAATAGCGGACAATTGGAAAAAGCGGGCGGGCTTGAATATCTTGTCGACCTTACTCAGAGCGTGCCTTCTACGGCAAATTACGCCTATTATCTCGGTATAGTTCGGCGTGACGGAATTAACCGCCGCTTAATGCGTGTCGGCCGGGAAATTGCGGACCACGCGCGCAAAAGTGATGACGCGACTGAAAGTATTCGGTATGCCGAAGCGCAGCTCTATGCCGTTTCTAAAACGCAGGACACGTCGACGTTTCGTTCAGTTAAAAGCGGCGAGGGGCTTGCGCTGGTGCTGGAAAAGTTTCAAAAGCTTGCAGAGGATAAAAACGCTTACCGAGGTGTAATGACGGGAATAAACCGCTTTGACAGATTAACAAACGGCTTGCAAAAGACCAACCTGATTGTCCTTGCGGCTCGCCCTGGTATGGGTAAAACCTCGCTGGCAATGAATATCGTCGAACGTGCCGCAGTGGTAGACGGTAAGGTGTGCGCAGTGTTCTCGCTCGAAATGTCGGAAACCGAGATTTTACAACGCTTAGTTTGCAGTACGGCAAAGGTGAGTATGTCCGCGGCAATGTCGGGTAAATTGAACGTAGACGATTGGAAACGTATTGCGGCGGCGAGCGCGAAGATAGAGAATAGCAATATTGTGATTGACGATAGCTCGTTGGTAACGCCCGCAGAGATAATGTCTAAATGCCGCCGCATTAAGTCACAGCATAACGGGCGACTCGATTTAATTATGATTGACTACATACAGCTTATGCTGAGCGGCGATAATCGAAAAACAGATAACCGCGCGCAAGAGGTTGCGGCGATAACGCGCGATTTAAAGATAATGGCGAAAGAGCTTAACGTTCCCGTGCTGGCGCTCTCGCAGTTGAAGCGACAGACGGGCGAGCCGCAGCTGTCTGACTTACGAGAATCGGGAGCGATAGAGCAGGACGCTGATATTGTTATGTTTATCAATCGTCCTGACGTGGCGGCTACGGAAGACGAAATGCTGAGGAAAGGAATCGAGCGCGGGGCGGCAGTGCTTAACGTGGCGAAGAACAGACACGGCGGGCTTGAAAGAATACCGCTGAAATTCCGCGGGGAATTGACGAAGTTCGTCAACCCTGAGTACGACGAGGAAACGGAAGCGCGGGCAGAGAAGAACGGCAACTTTTAATTAGACGTAAATAGGGGAGTGCACAGTGGAAACAGCGGCGGTAATGCAACAACTGAATAGCAATGCAGTCGATTATTCTTATCGCGCCCCGCTTGCACTGTTCGGCGAGTTCGATAAAGATTCTCGCAAACGTAGAACACGGCGCGTCGGTTCGTTCACTACTATAAAGGTCCTGGCAGATATTTTCAGCTTTTCGGTGTTCTCGGACGGTAGACGTTCGGTCTGTACGCGTACAATAGAATTGTTCGAGCGTGATTTGGGAATGTCGGAGAGCAGTGTGCGCCGCGCCTTAAAGTCGGAAGCCGCGCAGAAGTGGGTAAAATGTGAGAGTAAGAACGCCTACGAGTTTAAAGCAGAAGAGCTTATAAACGGCGCCCACTACAAATACGAAGCATGGATGACGCGCCCCATCATAATAAATGATAATGTACTTGTTCTAACTCACGCGGAACAAGCTGTTTTAGCATATTTCAATTCAGAAGCGCGCAGACAACCTCTGGAAGCGTCATCGCAGGACATTGCAGACCAACTTGATATGAGCCTTCCTATCGTTCAAGGAGCGATAAACAAAGTATGCGCGAAAGAATTCGATTTAGTTCACCGACTTTATATCGGGAAGAACGGCAAGAGTAAAAGCAGATATATAATTAACCGCGCCTTGTTCCGAGAACTCGGAAGAGCGGAGAAAAAGAAGCTTAAAGCCTTACAGAAGCAGGTGCAGGGCACGGATGACGCGGCAAAGTCCGAAGATAAAAGGGACATTAAGTCGGCAGTAGAAAGTGAGTTGTACGCCCGTAAGCGTTATCGTGAGGAAAGTGCCGAGCGTGTATATACTCGCGCCTTAGAGGATAAAGAATTTAAGCTCACGGACGAGGAGCTCAAAAAGCTTGCGCCCAGGCTTGCGTTTGCCGAGGTCAGAGGTTCGGCGGGATATATGGATTTGCTCGACCGCCAGCGCGAGCTGACCGAACGCAGAAGGTCGGCTTTAAAACGTCTGAACATATCTGAGGTGGAGCTTTCCGAAGATTTCTACATACAGTGTCATAAATGCGGCGACAAGCTGTTTTTACCGTCAGGTAAAATGTGCGGGTGCTTTTCGCGTGGCGCGCCGCCTGGTGAAGTGTAAGGTTGTAGGTGTAGGCGAACTAAATAAAAGCTTTAAAGCGTAGGATATGCCTGCGCTTTTTGTCGTTGTTTTTAGTTGTTACCCCTCGGATGATTAACCGAGGGGCTGTTTTTAAGTTTGCTACTTATAAATTTTTGCAAAATATCATTTCATAAATTAGTAAGTAAAATTTTCATAAGTTTATAGCTGTATTAAGTATATAAACTTTATTCCTTATAAACTATAAGCGCGCCTTACGGCGCTGAGTGCGGAAGCTCGCCGAGAAGCTGACCGCTTTTACAAGCTTACGAAAGGGCGAGCTTGAATTTTTTGAGAAGCGGCGCAAGGCGCCGCGGGTACTGATAGGTGGGTATTGTAGTAAAACCCGCCGCCGCACTTTTGCTACGTGGAATCGCTCAGAACGTTGGCAGCGTTCGCGTCGACGCGGAAAAGAAAAGCCCGCCGAGCTTGCGGCGGGTTAGAAAAAGCAGGGTTTTTGATAGTGGGGGCAATTCGGGGTCAAGCTTAAAAAATCCTTTAAAATGTGGCGTTTTTGCAAGAAAAATGCCCAAAATATCGCGTTTTTTAATGTGCTTAGTAGGTTCGAGTCCCGTACGGGTCACCAGCGAAAAGGAAGTGCATTTTGCACTTCCTTTTTTGCTGTGCTCCGTACGGGAATGAAAAGGCAAATGCGGGTTCGCCCCGTTGCTTGCAACGGCACGGAGCGAAAGCGCAGTAGTCCCGTACGGGTCAATCGTATTCAAGCACCCGCCACAGTGCCATTTTACTTTTTACGGCTTTATATGTTTGAAAAATATTATTGTTCGTGATATAATAATTTTGCTCAAATTGTGCGATAAACAGTAATTTAGCGGAGTATATAATATGGATTCAAAAGAATTTTTTGAGGCTAATAAAGAAAAAATATATGCCACGGCAGAGTTTTTGTGCAGTAAAGACTCATCGAAAAATATTGATGAGAAATTTGATGAGCTAAAACAAGAATATTTGAATGGTAACGGTACCAATCATAAAGAGGTCATTAAAATAAATGATTTAGAATTAGAGATTAATACATGGTTGGATACTATTAGACATAAAGAAATTGAACACTTTGTCATCATAGCGATGTATAATGGGGAATCAAAGGTCATCTTCAGCCAAACGGGTGATCAATTTAGTAGCCCTGCGATGAATTTAGGTGACATAAATAGACGAATTAATTATTTATTGACATTCGGCGGCGCAAAATCGGTTGGTGTATATGTCATGCATAACCATCCATTCATTTATAGGGCATCGCCATCTGATGCGGATTTACTTGCGCTTGAAGCGATTTATGATGAGTTGATCAATATTGAAAACGCTGCAAAACTTATAGGAATGAATTGTCAAATTACGCTGATAGATTTTGCTATTGTAACAGAATTTGATTATTGGGCGGCAAGACAAATTGAATAGCAACTTCATTTTACCAATATGTTTTTTAAGTAATGATAGGAATTATGAACTAAATTTCAATTTGTCGGGGTGTTTCAGTTTAGTTGTCAGGTTGTTCACCACGAAAAAAGACACAGTCAATTCTGTGTCTTTTTTATCATAAAATTGTATGTAATCATTTTCTTATGATAATTACAGGTCTTACACTTGCAGCCGTATCATCGACGAAATTGCAGAAAGGTATCGAGTCAACACAACCGCGTCTATCAATGTTTTCCACCGAAATAGGGGAATTGCCCGGAGAACGCGTCCACCAGTCGCCGTGCCCTTCGTGACTTGAACTTGTGCAGGAAAATGCACCACGCGCACGGGCAAAATCAGTTGTCTTTGCACAGCCGTATTCTGTCAGATAGATTTCTTTATGACTGATTAAGAACACCTTGTCTGTGGTATTAGCTGATTTTTGGCTTGAATAATAGGAGCTTTTCGAGGAATTGTCTATTTCACTTAAAACAATTTTTTCGATTTCGCTTTTATCAAACGCGTCACATAAAAAATCATTGTTCAACCAGTGTCTGATATGGGAATGTTCCCAGCTGTTCGGGGCAATTGTTTCCCCGCCGATACGATAAAAGTTTCTGCTCAAATTAAATTGAAGGGCGTCTATTATCTTTTCTGTCATAAGAACCAGATATTCATCGTTGGAAAACAGAACTCGCCATTTTAAGGGTTCTACTTTATAAAAATTACGCGCACCGCAATTTATGCCCGTTCCGTTGTCGAATTTAGTTTTATTAAACGGGTTTTCCGTTACGGAGACGTACTTTTCGCCGTTATATGTTAACCAGTTAGGTTTTTCGTCAAATTTAATTATACCGCTGAAAATTCCCGTCTGCATTTTATTTATCAGTTCAAAGTCGCTGACAACCGTCTGAGGGTAACTGCCAAAGGTTATTATCCTGTTTTTTTGGATTTGAAAGTTTTCGACGTCGAACAAAACAGCCTCTTTCGCCTGCGAAGAATAAACGGAGGGTGTTTTTATAGCCTCGTTTATAACGGGAACAAGGTCTTTTGTAATATCGAAATCGTAAATACTGTAATAGTTTATCGGATTAACGTGCTTTATTCTGGTAATCGCTTCAGAATCGAAGGCTGAGAGAAAATACGAGTCGTTGGATAAATTATAGCCTTTCATAATCACGGGAACAAATTTAATGTTCAGGTTTGCAAGCGCAGTTTGAATTTCAAAATACACCTGGTCATCGGGCTCGCTACAATTCTTAAAGAAGTCGTTGTCCAAAATCATGATAAAACACTTTATGTCAGGCAATACGCTTTTAATTGCAGTGTGGAAATCTTCACCTTTGGGTATGCAAGCGGGCGCAAAAAAAGGATTTAACGCGTGTTGAGCATCGTTTTTCTGTAAATTCGAAAGCTGAAAGTATATATTTTGCGCAAGAAGTCCGCTGTTTGATTCTCCTCTGTAACAAATAAAAATATTATAATCTTTACCTTTATACATTGTTCTTCCCCTGATGTTAATTTATATATCTATTATATAAATCATTTATATAAAAGTCAATTAAAGAAAAACAATATCGGGGAATAAAAGAGTACGCCCGCCGACCACGGTCGGCGGGTAAAAAATTACTTTACATTTATTTAACGCAGTGTTAAAATATACGGGTAAACCTAAGGAGTAAACAAATGAATTACAGAGAAGAATCGCTGAAAAAACACGCCGAGTGGAAGGGCAAAATCGAAACGGTTTGCCGAGTGCCCACCGATAGCAGAGAGGCGCTGTCGCTTGCATACACTCCCGGCGTTGCCGAACCCTGCCTCGCCATTCAGAAGGACATTGAAAAGAGCTTCGAGCTCACCCGCCGCTGGAATACCGTCGCGGTTATTACCGACGGCACGGCAATCCTCGGTCTCGGGGATATCGGTCCAGAAGCGGGTATGCCCGTTATGGAGGGCAAATGCGCTCTGTTCAAGGCTTACGGCGGCGTGGACGCGTTCCCTATATGTTTGAAGACCAAAGACCCCGACGAGATTGTTAAGACTATAAAAATCATTTCTGGCTCGTTCGGCGGCATAAATCTCGAAGACATTTCCGCTCCCCGCTGTTTCGAGGTGGAAACCCGCCTCAAAGAGGAGCT
Organism: uncultured Clostridia bacterium; assembly: GCA_947177975.1. GTDB lineage: Bacteria > Bacillota > Clostridia > Christensenellales > Borkfalkiaceae > Coproplasma. The sequence continues at coordinate 22,935 of CAMWWH010000013.1, forward strand.
GGATATACCCGTCTTCCACGACGACCAGCACGGCACGGCAATCGTTATGACGGCGGCGCTCATCAACTCGTTAAAGCTTGTCGGCAAGCGCAAAGAGGATTTGAAAGTCGTCATCAACGGTGCGGGCGCGGCGGGCATTGCTATCGGCAAAATGATAATGGCTTGGGGCGTTAAAGACCTGACTATGGTCGACCGCTTCGGCATAATCTGCGAGGGCGACGAAAGCCTGAACAGCGCTCACGCGGAGATTTCCAAGGTGACCAACCGCGCGCACCTGAAAGGCAAGCTTGCCGACGCGATGAAGGGCGCCGACGTGTTTATAGGCGTGTCCGCTCCCAACTGCGTTACAAAGGAAATGGTGGCTTCCATGGCGGACAAGGCTATCGTCTACACGTGCGCCAACCCCGTGCCCGAAATTCAGCGGCAGGACGCGCTGGACGCGGGCGCGTACATAGTCGGCACGGGCTCTTCCGAGCACCCCAACCAGATAAACAACGTGCTTGTGTTCCCCGGACTTTTCCGCGGCGCATTGGACGTTCGTGCTGCTACCGTCAACCGCGAAATGATGATAGCGGCGGCGGAGGGTATAGCGTCCTGCGTGACCGATAAGCAGCTTTCCCGCGATTACATTCTGCCGTACGCGTACGACAAGAGCGCGCACGACTGCGTTGCCAAAGCGGTTGCCGAGGCGGCTAAGAGAACGGGAGTGGCTAAAATTTAATATTAACTACCAAGCTTAACTGCGGTGACGATAGAAATATCGTTGCCGCTTTTTTTATTGCAATAAACTTCATTTCTCGACAATATCAGTTAAAATACGGCGGTTTTATGACGGTATAATTTTCACTGTAACAGCAAAATTTAAACGGTTTCGGCAAATTGTGACAATATTTAACAAAATAATATTTAATATTCAATAAATATTGTACGATAAACCATTGACCTTTGTAAAAACGTGTAGTATAATAAAATCACAAATAAAAAGAAGGAGAAAAATGTAACGGTATGCATAAAATAGTCATATTGGAAAGCAACGAAGAATTTTTGGGCGAACTTAACAAATGCTTCGAGGAGCAGGCGGATTTCAACGTGTGCGGCGTGAGCGGCAGCGGCAGTGTGGGAGTGGGACTTATCAATCAGTACAAGCCCGACGTGGTCGTTTTAGATACCGTGCTTTCGGGCGAGGACGGGTTCGGAGTTATGAAGCACGTCAAGGAAAACCTGCCCTCGTGCAGTGTGTTCGTCGTGTCGGGTTTTACCGACGACAAGCTCGTGAGCAAAGCTATCGCCCGCGGCGCCAAGTACTATTTCGTAAAGCCGGTGGCGGCGTCGACCGTATGCGACCGAGTCAAGGACGTTTTAGAGGAGCAGTCGACCGAATATATGGTTGCCTCGCAGGCGCGGGATAAACGCAGGGTGAACTCTCTCGACGAGAAGATAAGCAATATCTTTATTTCAATCGGCATACCTCCGCACATAATGGGTTATCAGTACCTGCGCGAGGGTATCAAGATGACTATTGCCGACCCGAGCATTATCAACAACGTGACCAAGCGGCTCTACCCCGAAATCGGCGATAAGTACAACACGACGGCGAGCAAGGTGGAAAGGGCGATAAGACACGCAATCGAGGTCGCCTGGAACAGGGGCAGAATCGAGGCGATAAATTCCATATTCGGCGTGCGCGTTTACATAGGCGTCGAGCGTCCGACCAACTCCGAATTTATTGCGTTGGTTGCCGACAAGCTCATTTTCGAGGGACTCAATTAAATTGCTCAAATGACTTGCGCGCGGCGGCGGGAAGATGTATAATCATAGCGGTATGAAAGTCAATCTCTCGCCCTACGCGGGCAAAAAAATATGCGTTGCCGTCTCGGGCGGCAAGGACAGTATGGCGCTGCTGCACTACCTTAAAACGCACGCAAAGGAATACGGAATTACTCTGTCCGCACTCAACTGCGACCACGGTATGAGGGGAGAGGCGAGCGAGCGCGACAGTGCGTTCGTTGCGGCATATTGCGGGGGTAATTGCATAAAATTACACTCTTTTAAGGCTGAAAAGGGCGGTTTTGCTAACGAAAACACGGCGCGCTTATGGCGGCAGTCGTGCTATAACGAGGTGTTGAACGCGGGCGCGGCTGATTTGATTGCGACGGCGCACCACTTAAACGACAACGCCGAAACGGTGCTTTTCAACCTTGCAAGGGGTACGGCGCTTTCGGGAATGACAGGCATTGCGGATATGCCGTCGCTCGCCCTTATCAGACCGCTTATAAACTGCACGCGCGAAGAAATCGATAATTATATTGAAGAGAATAACGTTCCGTTCGTAACCGACGAAAGCAACTTCACGGACGACTACACGCGCAATAAAATCAGGCACAACGTTCTGCCCGCTTTGGAAGATGCGGTGAACGGCGCCGCCGAAAATATTTACCGCTTTTCCCGCCTTGCCGCAGAGGACGAGGAGTATTTCGAAAGGCAGGTCGGGCGCATTTTAGTGAGCCGCCACGGTTACGGTTACCTGATAAAACCGTGTGCGGAGCGCGTTGTTTTCCGCCGCGCGGCTTTAAAAATCGTCGCTCGGTTTTATAAATGCAAGGATTATACTGCCGAGCATTTCAACAGGCTGTTCGATTTGCAGTCGGCGGATAACGGTAAAAAGTTCGAATTTTTGGGGCTGACCGCATACAAGGAAGAGGGCGGCGTTGCAATCGTTAAAGAGGACGGAAATACGCTCGGCGAAGTGAAGTTCAAGGATAATCTTGCAAGCGACGGCGTTTTCGAATACGGCGGAAAGCGTGAGTGCGCCGTCAAAGCTTTGCGGTTCGACGTGGACAAAATTCCCGATACGGCGGTAATCCGCTTAAAAAAAGAGGGTGACAGATTTACCAAATTCGGCGGCGGAACCAAGAGCCTTTCGGACTATCTGACCGACAAAAAAGTGCCGCAGAGTGTACGGGCGACCTTACCTTTGGTATGTGACGGAAGCGACGTTTTGATTGTCGGGGGAGTGGAAATTTCGGACAAAATCAAGGTGGACGAAGGTACGAAAAACAGCGGCGTTTTTATCTGTGCCGACCCCTTTAAACTCGGTTAAACGGCACATATTATGGGGTTAACATAAAATTTGCATACTTCTTTAAAGCCTGCACATACTGATTGTACGGATTTAAAGGAGTATTTTCAAATGGTCATTGCAAATTTAATTAGTTATGTACTGGTGCTTCTCGGCGCCGTTAACTGGGGACTTGTCGGTATATTCGACTTTAACCTTGTAGGTTGGGTCTTCGGCGGTACGCGTTCGGTAGGCGCGATTATTATCTACGTGATTTTAACCGTTGCCGCAATCTGGCTGATTATCTCGCCCATCGTTACGGGAAGAGGTCTGTTGCTTACGATTGACCCCGAAAGAAAAAACGATAAGCCGGTCAGCGAAAAGTACTGAGAATAACAAAAGAGCCTCGCGGCAATTTCGCCGCGAGGCTCTTTTTTATGTAATTCAATCGATAGTCGGTTCTTCTTCCGAAACCGCTTGTTCGTCGGCTGCCGCAACTTCGCCGGCAAGTCCGCCGACCTCAATAACCGCGGGCTCTTCCGCTGCGGGCTCCGAAATCCTGCGTTCCGCAAGCTTTGCAAGCACGATCTTGCGAAGGCTAAGAAAAGCTCTGTACGCGCCGTAGAAGGCAAAGAACAGACAAACGTAAGCTATGTACACCAAAACGACGTAGAAGACGTTTATGTACCTGAACGCGCCGCCGAGCGGGATAAGGTTGGGTACGGCGAACGGCAGGGGGTTGA
>CAMWWH010000014.1 GCA_947177975.1 uncultured Clostridia bacterium
GTTAAGATTTTAAAGGACGACGGCAAGGGCACGTACGATATGTACGCCGACTATTCCGAGCTCATTCCCGAAATCAAAAACCACAGAATACTCGCCATCAACCGCGGCGAAAAAGAAGAGTGTCTGCGCGTAAAGATAGCGTTCGACGGCGACGTTGCAAAGCGCGTGTGCGCGGCTAAATACGTCAAGACCAAGGGCGCATGCGCCGACCTTATAAAGGAGGCGGCTTCCGACGGCTACGATCGTCTTATTCAGCCCTCGATAGAGCGCGAGGTGCGTTCGATACTCACCGACAGAGCAAGCGAGCAGGCAATCAAAATGTTCGAAGTCAATCTTCGCCCGCTTTTGTTACAGCCGCCCGTAAAGGGCAAGGTAACGCTCGGGCTTGACCCCGGCTACCGCACGGGCTGTAAGGTTGCGGTCGTAGACGATACTGGCAAGGTGCTTGCGACTTCGGTCATCTATCCCGTGCCCCCGCACAACCGCATAGACGAGGCAAAGCGCATTATAAAGGATTTGATTGCAAAGCATAAAGTCGACGTCATATCGATAGGCAACGGCACGGCGGGCAAGGAAACGGAGATTTTCGTCGCCGAGCTTTTAAAAGAGATTGACCGCGACGTATCGTACGCAGTGGTCAACGAGGCTGGCGCTTCCGTGTACTCGGCAAGCCCCTTGGCTGTCGAGGAATTCCCAGACTACGACTTGACCTTACGTTCGGCGATTTCGATTGCGCGCCGCTTGCAGGACCCCTTGGCGGAGCTTATAAAAATCGACCCCAAGTCGATAGGCGTTGGGCAGTATCAGCACGATATGGACAAAAAGCGTCTTGACGCGGTTCTGGGCGGCGTGCTCGAAGACTGCGTTAACAGCGTCGGCGTCGACCTCAACACGGCGAGCGCGTATTTATTAAGATACGTTGCGGGCTTGAACGCGGGCGTTGCCAAGAGCGTGGTTGCTTACCGCGAGGAGAACGGTAAGTTCACCGAAAGAAAACAGCTTTTAAAAGTGCCCAAGCTGGGTGCAAAGGCTTACGAGCAGTGTGCGGGCTTTTTGCGCATAGTCGGCGGCAAGAACATATTCGACAACACGGCGGTTCACCCCGAAAGCTACGAAAAGGCGGAAAAGCTTTTGGACCTTTTCGGTTACACGGCAAAGGACGTCAAAGAGGGCAACTTGAAAGAACTGCCCGCAAAAATCAAAGCGTACGGCGAGGAAAAAGCCGCCGCCCACTGCGGACTTGACAGAGCGACTATGAACGATATCGTAGCCGAGCTTTTAAAGCCGGGGCGCGATATACGTGACAGTCTGCCTTCGCCTATTCTGCGCAGGGATATAATGAGTATCGAGGACTTGGCTGTCGGAATGGTGGTCGAAGGCTCGGTGCGTAACGTAATCGACTTCGGCGCGTTCATAGACATAGGCGTGCATCAGGACGGACTTGTGCACGTATCCGAAATCACCGACCGCTACATAAAACATCCGTCCGACGTGTTGAAGGTCGGGCAGAAGGTCAAGGCGGTCATAATCAACCTCGATATCAAAAAACAGCGCATAGGCTTGTCGATAAAACAGCTTGCCAAGAAAGAGGCAAAGTAATAAAAATACTTGACAAATGTCATAATGCAAAGTTATAATTTCAATATAAAATTTCAGGAGATAAACGAAAATGTTTGATAAAGTAGCAAAAATGCTCGCCGAGCAGCTCGGCATACCGCAGTCCAAAATCACCCCCGAAAGCAAGATAGTAGACGACCTCGGCGCAGACAGTCTTGACGTCGTTGAACTTCTTATGACCTTGGAGGACGAAACGGGCAAGACCATTCCCGACGACGAGGTTGCTCAGATTAAGACGGTCGGACAGATTGTTGAAGTTTTGGAAAAATTATAATATTGTAAGCCGCGCGGCGATTTTCGCCGCGCGGCTTTTTTTATCACTTGACCGCTTTCTCCGCATAGAATGTAGTGACTACATTTTTTTACGGGAGAAAAATTGTTTTGGAATGGTTTATTGGGCTTTCGGGCTGGGTGCAGGCGCTGCTTGCCACGCTTTTCACGTGGGCGCTGACGGCGCTGGGAGCTTCGCTCGTATTTTTTTATAAAAAGGTAGGTAAAACCGCCTTTTGCTTTATGCTATCGGGGGCGGCGGGCATAATGCTCGCGTCGTCTTTTTTTTCGCTTCTTTTGCCCGCGCTGGAACAAGGCGGTGAGTATTCGTACATAGTACTCACCGTAGGCTTTATTCTCGGCGGACTTTTAATTACGGTCACGGATATACTGATAGGAAAGCTCACGAAAAACACCGAGGAAAAGAAGCGCTCGTGCGCGGTGATGACGGTTGCCGTCACGGTTCACAACGTGCCCGAGGGCTTGGCGGTCGGGGTTGCGTTCGGCGCGCTTTCGCAGGGCAGCGGAGTGGGCGCGGTCGCGGCGATTATGCTTGCCGTGGGCATAGGCATACAGAATTTCCCCGAGGGTATGTGCGTGGCTTTCCCGCTGCGGGCAAACGGATATTCGCGCTTAAAGAGCTTTTTTATCGGTCAGCTTTCGGGAATGGTAGAGATAGTTGCGGGGGTAATCGGCGCGCTCGCGGTGACGTGGGTGAGCGGAATATTGCCGTTTGCGCTCGCGTTCTCGGCGGGAGCAATGGTAGCGGTGGTATGTTCGGAGCTCGTGCCCGAAAGCTTCGAAACGTCAAAGCTTAAAGCAACCGTCGGCGTTGTTTTAGGGTTTGCCCTAATGATGGTTTTGGATATTGCATTCGGATAAAAAAATATATATAAAAAGCCAGTTATTTAATTGACTTTAAATTTTAAATAGATTACGCTATTTATATATTACAATAGAGTTGCAGTTGACCTCATTTATGAGGCAGGTTTCAATTATGAAACGGGCGAGTAATACGCTGTCAGTCGGAAGGACGTATCTGCAACTCTCTATTTTTTATCAAGAAAAGCGCCCCGCGGCAAAATTGCCGCGGGGCGCATATTTTATTTTCCGTTTCCGCACAATAGTTGTATGGAAAATAATTCTAAGAGTAAATCGGTAAAACCTTCGGTTGTGGTAGTGGGCGGAAGCTCGGGCATAGGCTACGAAACGTGCGTGCGCCTTGTCAACCGCGGCTGGGAAGTAACCAACATTTCGCGTACCCCCTGCAACAACGCAAAGGTTCACAATATCTGCGCCGACGTAACCTGCGGCGGCGAGGCTTACACCGCAATATCGACCGCGGCGGAAAAGTACGGCTTGACCGCGCTCGTTTATTGCGCGGGCTTTTCTATGGCTGCGCCCATCGAGTACGCAAAGGAAGCCGACTACAAGTACCTTTTCGAGGTCAACTTCTTCGGCGCGCTCAAAGCTGTGCAGACGGCTATTCCATTTATGAAAAAGAGGGGCGGCAAGATAGTTTTGGTCGGCTCTCTCGGCGGCGACGTTCCCGTAGTATTCGACAGCTTCTATTCCTGCTCGAAAGCCGCGCTCGAAATGCTCGCCCGCGAAGCGAATACCGAGCTCAACGGCTACGGCATAACCGCGACGGCAGTTCTGCCCGGCGGCACGGCTACCAACTTTTCGTTCAAGCGCAAGGTATATCCCGAAGAGGAAAACGGCACTTACGGCAAGTCGTTAAACCGCGCGGTTGCGGCGCTCAACAATATGGAGCAGAGCGGTATGAAGCCCTCGCGCGTGGCGGAGGATATCTGTAAGGTGCTCGTAGCCGAAAAGCCGCCCATTATCAAGACGTGCGGCGTCAAGAATACGGCGGCGCGCTTTGCAACCCGCGTTATGCCGGAAAAAGTCACGAATTATCTGAACGGGAAGATGTACAATCAATGAGAAAGGAATACGATTTATCCCGCCGCGACGAGCGGGAAACGCTGTACCGCGGCGTAAAGGAGGGCGGAATTAAAAATGACAGGAAAGCATAAGGAAAATTACAACGCGAATTATCTGCAATATATCAAGACGCAGGAGCCCAAATCCAAGCACTTCAAAAACTGCCTTTCGGCTTTCGGAGTGGGCGGACTTATCTGTTGCATAGGTCAGTTTTTCCGTTTTATGCTTGAATACGCGGGGCTTTCGGGCGACGTCCTCGCGGGCACGGTTTCGGCGATACTGATATTTTTGAGCTGCCTTCTGACGGGCTTGGGCGTGTACGACAGAATAGGCAGACACGCGGGCGCCGGGTCTATCGTGCCCATAACGGGCTTTGCCAACTCGGTCGCATCTCCCGCAATCGAGTTTAAAACCGAGGGCTGGATATACGGTATGGCGGCTAAAATGTTTACGGTCGCAGGTCCGATTATTGTTTTCGGCGTATTTTCGGGCGTGCTCGTCGGATTGATTTATACAATTATATAATACAATATATTGTGTGAAAAACTGTTGACAAGCCCGATATGCTGTGATATAATCACTTTACAAATCGAGAGCGCGCCGTGACTGACGAAATTTTGCGGAAGGACCGCAGGGGAGCGGCGCGTGTGAAAGGTTCAAGCCGTTCGTCTGGGCAAATTTACTTGATAAAAGAAGTAAATTGCCCTGTTTTTTTGCGGAGGACAAGCTATATGACGGGTCGTATACATTCGTTCGAGAGCTTCGGCACGGTCGACGGACCGGGGATACGCTTCGTCGTTTTCGTGCAGGGGTGCCCGATGCGCTGTCTGTACTGTCACAACCCCGACACCTGGGGCGCGGGCGGAAAGAGCTTTTCCGCGGAAGAAGTTGCGCAGACCGCATTAAAATACAAGAGCTATTTTACGGGCGGAGGCGGAGTTACCGTTTCTGGCGGCGAGCCTTTATTGCAGGCGGAGTTCGTAACCGAGCTTTTTAAAATTTTAAAATCGCACGGCGTGCATACCGCGCTCGATACGTCGGGAATACTGTTCGATGCGAGAGAGCCGCACAAATTCGACGAGCTGTTATCCGTGACCGATTTGGTGCTTTTGGATATAAAGCATATCGACGGCGCGGAGCATAAAAAGCTGACCGCACATTCCAACGAAAACGTGCTCGCGTTTGCAAAATATCTTTCGGATACAGGCAAGCCGATATGGATAAGGCACGTCTTAGTGCCCGGTATAACGGATAACGACGATTATCTCAAAGCCCTTGCGGAGTTTATCTCAACGCTGAAAACGGTCGAAAAAGTAGAGGTTCTGCCCTATCACAATATGGGCGAGGTCAAGTACGAAAAGCTGGGGCTGGACTATCCGTTAAAGGGCGTCGAGCCGTCGACGAAAGAGCGCGTGCAGAACGCTAAAAAGATTTTGGGAAGCAAAAAATGAATTACGATTTAAGCGGAAAATGTCTTTTGGAAATAAGTGGCGAGGGGTGCGACGCGTGTCTTGCGGTAATGCCCAACTGCGGGCAGGTTGCCGCCGATTTCGGACTGAAATTCGTTAAAATAAATATACAGGACTGCCCCGAAGTTATCGAAAAATTTCAAATCACAAAAATTCCGTCGATAGTTCTCGTCGAGGACGGCAGGGAAATCGCCAAGTGCGCGGGCTTCCAGCCGCTTGAAATTTTGCAGCTTTGGGTGCAGGCTAAACTCGGAATATAATTACATAAGGAGAAAATTATGCAGTACAAGCAGTGGGAAGGTTTTACCGCGGGTAAATGGTGCGACGACGAAGTTGACGTGCGCGATTTTATCCAGCATAACTATATGCCGTACGAGGGCGACGGTGCGTTCTTGGAAGGTCCTACCGAGGCAACGCAAAAGCTGTGGAAGGAAGTCTTGAAGCTTTCCGAGGACGAGAGAAAGGCGGGCGGCGTTCTCAAAGCGGACACGAAGGTCGTGTCCACGCTTACCAGCCACCCCGCGGGCTATATCGACAAGGAGCTTGAAAAAATCGTCGGCTTGCAGACGGACGAGCCTTTCAAGCGCGGCTTACAGCCCTTCGGCGGCATAAAGATGAGCGAGCAGGCTCTCAATATGTACGGCTACGAGCTCGACCCGCAGATTAAATATATCTTCACTCACTACCGCAAGACGCACAACGACGGCGTGTACGACGCGTACACTCCCGAAATGCGCCGCGCCCGCACCGCGCATATCCTGACGGGTTTGCCCGACACCTACGGCAGAGGCAGAATTGTCGGCGATTACCGCAGAGTTGCGCTCTACGGCGTGGACTATCTTATCGAGCGCAAAAAGCGCGATAAGGATTTGATGGACGGCGATATGACTCCCGACAAGGTGCGCGACCGCGAGGAGCTGTCCGAGCAGATTAAGGCACTGACGGCGTTAAAGGAAATGGCGGCGCTATACGGCTTCGATATTTCTCAGCCCGCAAGCAACGCGAAAGAGGCAATCCAGTGGCTGTACTTCGGCTACCTCGCCGCGGTCAAGGACCAGAACGGCGCGGCGATGTCGATAGGCAGAAACTCGACCTTCCTCGACGTATATATAGAGCGCGATTTGAAGAACGGCACTTTGACAGAAAAGCAGGCGCAGGAGCTTATCGACCACTTTGTAATGAAGCTGCGTATCGTCAAGTTTATGCGCATAAAGGACTACAACGAGCTGTTCTCGGGCGACCCGACTTGGGTTACGGAGTCAATCGGCGGTATGGGAGTTGACGGCAGAACGCTGGTTACCAAGAACTCGTTCAGAATACTGCACACGCTTTCCAATTTGGGACCCGCTCCCGAACCCAACCTCACGGTGCTGTGGTCGAGAAATCTGCCCGCGGGCTTTAAAAAATTCTGCGCGGAAACGTCGATTGCGACCTCGGCAATACAGTACGAGAGCGACGACTTGATGCGCACCGAAATGGGCGACGACTACTGCATAGCGTGCTGCGTAAGCTGTATGCGCGTGGGCAAGGATATGCAGTTCTTCGGCGCGAGAGCAAACCTTGCGAAGTGCCTTTTATACGCAATCAACGGCGGCAAGGACGAGGTCACGCTCGACAAGAAAACTGGCAAACACCTGCAAGTATCCCCCGAATACGCGCCTATTTTAGGCGACGGACCTCTCGATTACAAAGAGGTTGTCAAGAAGTACGAACAGATGATGGACTGGCTTGCGGGCTTGTACGTCAACACGTTAAACCTCATTCACTATATGCACGACAAGTATTCGTACGAGGCGCTGGAAATGGCTCTGCACGACACGCAGGTTCGCCGCTTCTTCGCGACGGGCATTGCGGGACTTTCGTGCGCGGTCGACAGTCTGTCGGCAATCAAGTACGCAAAGGTTTACCCCGTCCGCAACGACGAGGGGTTGGTTGTGGACTATAAAATCGATGGCGATTATCCGCAGTACGGCAACAACGACGACAGGGTCGACCAAATTGCCGTATGGCTTGTAAAGACGTTTATGAGCAAGGTCAAGAGCCATTACACCTACCGCGGCAGCGTTCCCACAACGTCGATACTGACGATAACGTCCAACGTGGTGTACGGCAAGAAGACGGGCAACACCCCCGACGGCAGAAGAGCGGGCACGCCGCTTGCACCGGGCGCAAATCCCATGCACGGCAGAGATAAAAACGGAGCGCTCGCTTCCTTGGAGAGCGTTGCAAAGCTTCCCTACGAGTATTCGCGCGACGGTATTTCGAACACCTTCTCGGTAACGCCCGCCTCGCTCGGTAAAGAGGACTAAGAAAAAAGGAGAAAACAATTATGTCAAGAGCAGACAATTTAGTAAATATGTTAGACGCATACGTTGCGGACGGCGGTCATCACTTAAACGTAAACGTGTTCAGCCGCGAAACGCTTTTGGACGCGCAGGCGCACCCCGAAAAGTATCCTCAGCTTACGATAAGGGTGTCGGGATACGCGGTCAACTTCAATAAATTGACGAAAGAACAGCAGGACGACGTCATTTCGAGAACAATTCACTCGTCACTTTAAAAAAATTGTGCGGCGCAGAGCAAAAATTTTACTCTGCGCCGTTTACTTTTCTTTCGACCTGTGTTATAATGAAAAAGTATAAGACCAAGGCGTAGCGCGGGGGTAACCGAAATGAAGACCGAAAAGGGCGAATTTAATATCCAGTCGGGAACGATTTTAAAATACAAGGGAGAGGACGAAGAATTAACTCTTCCCAAAAATATCGTGCGTATTGCGCCTTACGCTTTTGCCGGTTGCAAGACACTCAAAAAAATTACGACGCCCGTCAAGCTCGCCTCGATAGGTAAGGGCGCGTTTTACGGTTGCGACAATCTCGTCGAGGTCACAATCCCCGGCAGACTTTTCCGCAGAGTTAACGGCGGTAAGGTTTTTCCCACTAACGCGGACATTTATTTCCGCTTCTACGCGACGGCGGGCGCGCAGTCCGAGGACGAGGACTATTCCGACCAGTTCGGTTCGGAAGAGGAGTACGTAGCTTCGGGCGTCAACGACGTCGAAAGGTCGAAAGCGCCGTTTAAAGACGAGGTACAGTCGGAAGAGATTATAACCATAGTCGAGGAATTTCCTACCGAACCCGAGCCCGACGTTGATTTGGGCGACGGCGACGACAGAACGTTGCAGGAGCGTATGGACGCGATTATACCCAACGACCCTGCCGCAAGCGACGCGGAATATCAGCGCAATTCGCTCGTCAATTTGGCGGATTATCTCATAATAGACGACGAGGTTGTAAAATATATCGGCACGCGCAAGGTCACTCAGGTGCCCGATTTCATTACGAAGATAGGCGAGAACGCATTTGCCAACCGCGACGTAGAGAGGGTATTTTTGCCCGAGGGTTTGGAGATTATCGGCAAAAACGCGTTCAGTTGGTGTGAAAAGCTGACGGAAATCGCGTTGCCCGAATGTTTGCAGATGATAGACGACGGCGCGTTCTCCAATTGCAGCAACCTTGCAAAGGTAACGCTTCCGACCAATCTGAGATTCCTAGGTGCAAACGCTTTCCGCGCGTGCAGCTCGGTTAAGGAAATAGAGCTGCCGGAAACCCTGCACACGATAAGCCGCCGCGCGTTCGATTTCTGCGTGTCGCTTGAAAAAGTCACCGTGCCTAAAAAAGTTACGCGAATAGCGGAGGGCGTATTTTCCCACTGCGAGAATTTGAGAAAGGTAGCCCTTCCCGAAAATCTTAAAGAAATAGGTCCGTGGGCTTTTGCCGAATGTTACGAGCTGAGGGAAATCAATTTCCCGAACGGCTTGCAGAATATCGGCGAAGTTGCGTTTTTAAACTGCCGTTCGTTGGTTGCGTTCGATTTGCCCGCGTCTTTAAAAACGTTGGGCAGACAGGCGTTTGTCGGCTGTGCGTCGCTTCACCTCGTAAACGCTCCCAGACGGCTTGAAAAGCAGGTTAAGCCCACCAAGGCTTTCCATAAGATTTCAACCCTTTCAATCAATTATTTCGGAGAGGAAACGGAAGGCGAAAACTGATAAAAAACGGTTATCGATTGCATAAACTTTCAGCGGTTTTGAATAAAAACCGCTTTTTTTTATTTACAAACGCAACATTATTATTGTATAATATAGTTTGAGAAATTTTAACGTGTTTTACTAATGAGCAACAGCAGAAGAGGCAAAAAGAGAAAACTTTCGAAATCGGTAATATCCGTTATCGTAACGGCGGTCATATTGTCGGTTTTTATAGGTGCGTTGCTTATAACAAATATATTTATTCCCGTTAAATATCTTACCGCGTATATGGTCAAAGCCGAGCCGAACGAGCGGGGAACTTTGCGCGTAAATTATATCGACGTAAATTTCGGCGACTGTGCTTTAATAGAACTTCCCGACGGCAAAAACGTACTTATAGACAGCGGTAACGGCGCATATACCGATACGCTTAACGTTCTGAAATTTTTAAACAAGCGCGGAGTAGGCAGGATTGACTGGTTGATTTGCACTTCGGTAAAGAGCGAGCACTGCGGCGGACTTGCCGAAATAGTCAAGTATAAAGACGTCGGTTACGCGTATATACCGTACTGCCGCAACACGCGCATTACGAGCGAATACCATTCTTTCGTAACACAACTGAACAAGAAGAAAGTACCGTGTTCTTACGCTTGCGTGGGCGAGGGCATATCGGGTGACGGCGGCTATTTTCTGACATTTTTGTCACCGACCAATTATTTAAGCCCCGACGGCGAATACGCGGCGCTCAACTCCGAACCGACAAAAGCCAATATCGAGAACGCCTCGGCGGTCGTATGGCTGGAGTACAGGGACGTGTCTTTTGCGTTCACCTCGGACATAAGAGCGGACGGGCTTAAAAGAATAGTGGACGAGTACAATTCCGCCGTTGCTACAAACCAGCCTTTCTGTGCGGTAGACGGCAGGTCGGTAAAGCTCGACGGCTGTATCATTGCGACCGCGCCTGCGCACGGCGGCGGGGACAACACTTACGCGCCGTGGTACGATTTAATCAAGCCCGAGCAGGTGATAATCAGCGTGGGCAAAAGCTACGCGGACTATCCTTCCGCTAAGGCGCTGTCGGACATATGTAATTACTGTCAGCCGCTGTATACTATGCACAACGGCAACATCACCGTCACCGTAAAGGACGGCAGTTATAAAATAAATTAAGGAGCGGGTAAAAATGATAAAACTTACAACCGCGGGCGAATCGCACGGCAAGGCGCTCGTAGGAATAATAGAGGGGTTGCCCTCCAATCTGCCCGTCGATATAGACGAAATAAATAAATATCTCGCTCTCAGGCAGAGCGGCTACGGCAGGGGCGGCAGACAGAAAATCGAAAGGGACAGGGTGGAAATTCTGTCGGGAGTGAGAAACAAACTCACTCTGGCAAGTCCGCTCGCCTTTTGCGTGGTAAATAACGACTATGCCAACTGGCAGCCGTATATGGCTCCTGAGGGCGCGGACGTGTCGCAGAAAACGCTCACCCGCGTGCGCCCCGGTCATGCCGATTTGAGTGGTATGATTAAGTACGACCAGACGGACGCACGCAATATTTTAGAGCGTGCAAGCGCGAGAGAAACGGCGGTGCGCGTTGCGGGCGGCACGGTTGCAAGGCAGTATTTAAGGGCGCTCGGCGTAGAGGTGAGCGGCTACGTCAAGAGCTTGTGCGGCGTAGTTGACGGCGGAGTATATGCGTTTGAACAGTTAGAAAGCGCAAAGGAACAGCCGCTATTTATGCTCGATGACAAGGTGCAGAACAAGGCAATGGAGCTTATCGACAAGCTCAAAGCCGAGGGCGATACCGCGGGCGGAGTTGTCGAGATACGGGTCAAGGGTTTAAAGAGCGGCTTCGGCAGTTGTATGACCTACGCGCAAAAGCTGGACGCGATTTTGTGCGGCGCGGTAATGAGCGTGCAGGCGATAAAGGGCGTCGAGATAGGTATGGGATTTGCCGTTGCGGACAACGCGGGCAGCAAGGTTCACGACGAAATTTTGATTAAAGACGGAAAGTATACGCGCGCCACAAACAACGCGGGCGGTATAGAGGGCGGAATGTCCAACGGCGAAGAGATAGTTTTACGCGCCGCAATGAAACCTATTCCCACGCTTATGAAGGGTCTTAAAACGGTGGACACGGCAACGGGCGAGGCTGCAATCGCGGCAAGCGAGAGGAGCGACGTCGCCGCAATCTGCGCGTGCGAAATCATTCTGGAAAGCGTCGTATGCACGGCGCTTGCCGACGTCGTTTCAAACCGTCTCGGCGGTGATAATTTAAAGGAGGTAAAGGAGCGCTACGCGCTTTTACCTTAAATTATGGAAGATATAATTTTAAACGCGCAGTCGTTAAAAAGCGTAATACATTGCGGCGCGGGCGCGTTCGCAACTTACGCGACAAAGCTCGGCGGCAAGCTGTTTATAATAACCGACAGCAACGTTTACGCACTCTATAAGGGGCTGATTGAAAAGACCTTCGGCAATGCTCCGACGTTCGTTTTACCCGCGGGCGAGAAGAGCAAGAGCCGCAACAGCCTTTTCAAGATTTTCGACAAAATGATAGATTGCGGAGTTACCCGCTCGTCGACCGTAGTTGCGTTGGGCGGCGGCGTTGTCGGCGATATCGCGGGTCTTGCGGCGAGTATGTATATGCGCGGAATAAAGGTGGTGCAAATTCCCACGACCCTTTTGGCGCAGGTTGACAGCTCGGTAGGCGGCAAGACGGCGATAGATTATAAGGGCGTAAAGAACGTGCTGGGCGCGTTTTATCAGCCGTCGGAGGTCATCGTCGACCCTCTGTTTTTAAGCACTTTGCCCGCACGCGAACTAAGATGCGGTTTGGGCGAAATTATCAAGTATTCTGCGATTGATTGCGGCATATATGGCACCCTATCGCAAAATAGTGACAAATTATTCGACCTGAAATTCCTCGAAAACGTGACCGCCGACTGTATACGCCACAAGGCGAAGGTCGTCACCGAGGACGAGAGAGATACGACGGGCGCGAGAAAAACTCTGAATTTGGGGCACACCACGGGGCACGCGTTCGAGCTTTACTACAAGCGCAAATCGCACGGCGAATTCGTGCTTATCGGAACGTATTACGAGTTATATATCGCCGAGAAAAAGGGAATTTGCGAAAGCTGTTACGCCGACAGTCTGCGCGCGCTTATTACAAAAGTTATCAAAAATATCCCCGCGTATGCCGACGCGGAAAAAGCGGCTTTGATGGCAAAGTTCGATAAAAAGAACGACGAGCAGTCGATCGTTTCGATGATAGTTCCCAAGTCGGTCGGGGAAAGTTATGAACTCAAACTGCCGATAGCGGAATACGCAAAACTTATCGGAGAGTGCGCGGAGAAAATAAGAGGTGAAAAATGTTAAAACTCGCGGTTATAGGCAAGGACGTTTCCAAATCCACAAGCCCGCAGATACACAACTTTATCGCGGCAAATTTGGGACTTGAAATATCCTACGAAAAAATATCGATACCCGAAGACGAGTTCGAGGGTAAGGTTGCGGAGCTTTTAAAAACGTACGACGGCTTGAACGTAACCATACCGTACAAGCTTTCCATAATTCCGCACCTTGACGGCATAGAGGGCGACGCGCTCGCTTTCGGCGCGGTCAATACGGTCGTAACTTCCACGCTTAAAGGCTACAACACCGACGGACTCGGCTTTAAGCAGATGCTCGATAACAACGGCGTCAACGTGGACGGCGAAAGCGTATTGCTTCTCGGCGCGGGCGGCGCGGGAAGAAGCGTTGCGAAAAAGCTTTTGGACGCGGGAGCAGTGGTTGAAATCTACGATAAAAACACGGCAAATGCGCAGGCGGTCGCCGCGGAATTTAAAGGAGTTAACGTTGCCGACAGTGTAGTAGCAAAAAAGCGCAAGTTGATAATCAACGCGACGGGTGTTGGTATGCACAAAACGGAGGGTATATCTCCCGTGTCCGCCGAAATTTTGAGCGGCTGCGACGTTGCGGTCGATTTAATCTACGAGCCCGAAAAGAGTGAATTTCTGTGCATAGCGGAGAGCCTCGGCAAAAAGATAATAAACGGCAGAGCGATGCTCTTTTATCAGGCGTATTATTCCGAATGTTATTATTTTGGATTAACCCCTTCGCCCGAAACGGCGGCAAAGCTTTTCGAAAAATATTTAAAGGAAATAGTAAAATGAAATTTCTGTTTGTAAACGGCGTAAACCTCAATATGACGGGCGTGCGCGAAAAGGGAGTATACGGAGTGGAAACGCTCGACGAAATCAACGCTCAGATATCCGAGCATTTTCCCGACGACGATTGCCTCTTTTATCAGAGCAATTTAGAGGGTGAAATCTGCTCGGTCATTCAGAACGCGGACGCCGACGCTATAATTTTAAACGCGGGCGCGTTCACCCATTACAGCTACGCAATCCGCGACGCAATCGCGTCCGTAAAAATTCCCGTGGTCGAGGTGCATATGTCCAACGTGCACTCGCGCGAGGAGTTCAGACACAAGTCGGTTTTGTCCGAGGTGTGCAAGGGCGTAATCTGCGGGTTCGGCAAAAACAGCTATATCTTAGCTGCGGAGAGCTTTAAACTGTGAATATAGTTTTATGCGGAATGATGGGGTGCGGCAAGACCTCGGTTGCGGCGGAGCTTGGAAAGCTCGGCTATAATTGCGTTGACACCGACGCTCTTATTGTTGAGCGTTACGGCAATATCAACGACATTTTTGCCGCGCACGGCGAGGCGTATTTCCGCGATATCGAGGCGCAGATTACCGCGGAAACGGCTAAAAAATATGAAAATGCGGTAATTTCTCTCGGCGGCGGGTGCGTATTAAGGGCGGAAAATGTCAAAAACTTAAAGGCAAGCGGCAAAATATTTTATCTGCGCGCAAAAGCCGAAACTATAATAAAAAGGTTGCAGGGCGATACGACCCGTCCGCTTTTAAAGGGTGGGCTCGAAGAGAGGGTCAACTCGATATTATCCGCGCGCGCACATATATACGAGAGCGTTGCCGATTGCATAATCGATACCGACGATAAATCTTGCGAGCAAATCGCACAAATTATAAGGGATAAAAATTTATGAAAACCGTACTCATTACGGGCGGCACCCGTGGGATAGGCAAAGCCGTCGCGCAGGAATTTTTACAGCAGGGCTACGAGGTCATACTTAATTACTGCCACGACGAGGAAGCGGCGCTTGCAACTCAGTCGGAATTTAATATGCAGGGCTTCTGCCCCGTACTTATGCGCGCTGACGTATCCGACGAACAGCAGGTCAAGGATATGTTCAAAGAGGTGTTCCGCATCTACGGCAAGGTGGACGTGCTCGTCAACAACGCGGGAATTTCCAAGGTTCAGGTCATCCAGGACACCACGCTCTACGACTGGGAAGAGGTTTTCGGAGTGAATATGCTCGGCACGTTCCTTTGCAGCCGAGAGGTTGCCGAAAGTATGATATTTTCGGGCGGCGGCTGTATTATCAACGTCGGCTCGATATGGGGCGAAGTGGGAGCAAGCTGCGAGGTCGCGTACTCGGCTTCCAAGGGCGCGGTAATTGCCTTTACCAAGGCGCTCGCCAAGGAGCTGGCGCCGTCGTTCGTGCGCGTCAACTGCGTATCGCCGGGGGTAATCGATACCGAAATGAATTCGCATTTATCCGAAGTCGAGATGGAGGAACTGATAAACCAAATCCCCATAGGTCGTTTGGGTACGGGCGAGGACGTTGCCAAAGCGTGCGTATTCCTTGCCGAAAATTCTTATATTACGGGCGAAGTGCTATCTGTCGGCGGCGGCTTCGCAAAATAATTTTTAAAATTTTTTTAACAAAATTACCGAAAAATAAAGGAAAACGCAAATTTTTTTCGTATTAAGATAATGAAAACGCAAAACTTTAATTCGATAAGAGAAAAAACCTACGCGGTGGAAGAAGCGTTTTTGTCGCCGTATGCGGCAAAGTCAGCGCAAACCCGCGGCAGAGCCCGCGCGGAGGAGCCGTGTGAAATGCGCACGGAATATCAGCGCGACCGCGACAGAATTATCTATTCCAAAGCGTTCATAAGGCTTAAAAATAAAACTCAGGTATTTTTCTCACCCGAGGGCGACCACTACGTCACAAGGCTTACGCACACGCTCGACGTGTCGCAGATAGCCCGCTCTCTCGCCCGCGCGCTTTCTTTAAACGAGGACTTAACCGAGGCAATTGCGCTTGGTCACGATTTGGGGCACACGCCTTTCGGTCACAGCGGCGAACGTATTTTAAACAAGCTTTCCCCCACGGGCTTTAAGCACAACGAACAGTCGGTGAGAGTGGTGGACGTTCTCGAAAAGGACGGCAAAGGTTTAAATCTTACCTACGAGGTGCGCGACGGCATTTTAAACCACAAAAAGGAATTGAAGCCCGCCACGTTAGAGGGCAAGTGCGTGAACATTGCCGACAGAATAGCATACATAAACCACGACCTGAACGACGCCGTCCGCGCTGGAATTCTGACAATCGAGGACGTGCCGAAGGATATTCGCGAAACCTTAGGCTCAACTTCGCGCGAGAGGATAAACACGGCGGTAAATTCTGTTTATAAGAACAGCGTGGGGAAGCGCGAGGTGGAGCTTTCGGACGAGGTGTTCGAGGCGAGCGAGGCGCTTCGGAAATTTATGTTCGAGCGGGTATATTTAACTCAGTTTGCCCGCGGCGAAGAGGAAAAAGCAGAGCGTATGATATCGGCGCTGTACGAGTATTTTACGGCGCATATAGAGCAATTGCCCCCCACATATGTGGGACTTACCGAAAAATATACGAAAGAACAGGTCGTCTGTGACTACATTTCGTCGATGACCGACAGATACGCGGTGTACGTATTCAACAAGCTGTTCGTGCCGCGCGGCTGGACGTTCATTGACGAATTAAACTGATTTAATTATGGCTGGCGTTGACCAAGAGTTTTTACGGACTTTAAAGGAAAAAGTTAATATCGTGGAGGTTGCGGGGAGCTATATCACCCTCGACAAGCGGGGAGCAAGCTATTGGGCGTGCTGTCCGTTTCACCACGAAAAAACTCCGTCGTTCGCCATTAACGAGGCGGGGCAGTATTATCACTGTTTCGGTTGCGGTGAGTCGGGCGACGTGATAAAGTTCGTTTCCGAAATGGAAAACCTGGACTTTATGGAAGCGGTAAAGCTGCTTGCCGACCGCGCCAAAATGCCTATGCCCGAAACGGGTGCAAACGACAAGAAAACTGCGGAATTAAAGCGCAAGCGCGACACGCTTTTAAAGATTTTAAACGAGTGCGCGCACTTCTATTTAAACAACCTGAACTCGGGTAAAGCCGACGCGCATATCGACTACATTTTAAAAAGGAAAATCCCTTCGTCGATAGTCAGAACTTTCGGTTTGGGCGCAAGCTTAAACTTTACGGATTTGCCGCGCTATCTTCTGTCAAAGGGCTATTCGCGTCAGGATATCGTCGACAGCGGCACGGTAAACGACGTCAGCGGCAGACTTACAGACGCTCAGGGCGGCAGACTGATTTTCCCCATAATAAATTCTTACGGCGAGGTCATAGCCTTCGGCGGCAGAGCGTTAAAGAAAACCGATTTCGGCAAGTACGTCAACACGCGCGAAACGGTTATATTCAATAAACGCAAAAACCTGTACAATATAAATCTACTCAAAAAACTCAAACGCACGCAGACTGTTAAAGAGGTCATTATGGTCGAGGGCTATATGGACACGCTCTCGCTGTACGAGGCGGGCTTTAAAAACGTCGTTGCGAGTATGGGCACGTCGCTAACTCAGGATCAGGCGCGGCTCATTAAACGCTATGCGGACACCGTCTTGATAAGCTACGACGGCGACGGTGCGGGGCAGAAAGCCAATTTGCGCGGGCTCGACGTCTTAAAGGACGAGGGGCTGAACGTAAAAGTCGTGCCGCTGCCCGAGGGGTTAGACCCCGACGACGTAATTAAGCAGCGCGGCGCTGAGGGGTATCAGGCTTGCTTGGACGCGGCTATGCCACTTATCGATTACAAGCTTTCGGTATTAAAGCGCGACTACGATTTGTCTAAAACCGAGGACAAGCGCAAGTACGTTGCCGAGGCGCTGGCGATAATCCGAACCGCCGACAGCGAGGCGGAGCGCGAGGAGCTTATAAAGCAATTGCGCGACGCGTCGGGCATTTCCTTCGAGGCGTTGAAGCGCGACCTCAACAACAATGCGCAGAGCAAAGAGGTGAAAAGAGAGCCGCCGCCCGTTCGGCGCGACACGGCTGACAGCTCGAAAAAAGCTTCGCGGTTCGTGCTGTCGTGCTTTCTGTTCGGTGCGGATTACGCGCAGGGGCTGGACGTTTCCGACGTGCCGTTCAAGGACGAGGTGCACGTCATAATTGCCAAGTACATAAGAAGTAAAGCTCTTATGGAAGAGCCGGTTAGAATAAGCGAGCTCTTCGAGTTCTTCGACGAAAAGACCCCCGACTACGAGGAACTGACCCGCATTTTAGACAACGCGGAAGGGGGCGGATTTACGGGCGAGGTCGCGGAAAAATATTTTGCCGACTGTATGACCAAGCTGAAACTCGACGATATCGACAGCCGCATAGCCGAAGCAAAGGAAAGGTTTAACGGCGTCGACGATATAAACAAGAGGGCGGAGATAGCGCAAAGCATAACCGCTCTGACACGACAAAAGGAAAAAATAAAGAACGGAGACAGAAAATGAATTTATCCGAGCAGAAACTCAACGAAATTTTGAAACAGCTTATCGACAGCTATTCGTACAAGGGCGCTATCACGACGAACGCTCTTTGCGACGTGCTCGAAAAGTACGAAACGACGCCCGCGCAGGTGGACTACGTCTACAAGTCGATTGCCGAAGTCGGTATACAGATTATCGACGAGGCGGAGCGCGACAAGGAGCTTTACGAGCAGGCGCTCTCGGATATCAGCCTCGACGACCCCGTAAAGATGTATTTAAAGGATATCGGCGAAGTACCTCTTTTGTCCGCGGACGACGAGATAGAGCTTGCCCGCAGAATACAGGAGGGCGACGAGGAAGCGAAAAAGAAGCTCTCCGAAGCCAATTTGAGGTTGGTCGTATCGATTGCAAAACGCTACGTCGGGCGCGGAATGTTGTTCCTCGATTTAATTCAGGAGGGCAACATAGGTCTTATGAAGGCAGTCGAAAAGTTCGACTATCAGAAGGGCTTTAAATTCTCGACTTACGCAACCTGGTGGATAAGACAAGCTATCACGAGAGCCATTGCCGACCAGGCGCGTACAATCCGTATCCCCGTGCATATGGTGGAAACAATCAATAAACTGACGCGCGTATCGCGTATTCTGTTGCAGACCTTGGGCAGAGAACCCACCCCCGCGGAAATAGCGGCGGAAATGGGAGTATCCGAAGAGCGCGTGCGCGAAATTCAGAAAATCGCGCAGGACCCCGTATCTTTGGAAACGCCCATCGGCGAGGAAGAGGACAGCCATTTGGGCGACTTTATAGAGGACGACAGAGCAATCACCCCGTCGGACAGCGTATCGACGACGATGCTCAAAGAAACGCTTTTGTCCGTACTCAACAGCCTTACCCCGCGCGAGGAAAAGGTATTAAGACTCCGCTACGGCGTTGACGACGGCAGACCCAGAACGCTCGAAGAGGTGGGTAAGGAATTCAACGTCACGCGTGAACGTATCAGACAGATAGAGGCGAAAGCTCTGAGGAAGCTTCGTCACCCCTCGCGTTCCAAGCACTTGAAGGATTTCCTCGATACCTGATGGGCAGAATAGAGGAGCTGTGCGCTTTAACCGACCCGTGCGCAAGCTTTGCCGACGTCGGTTGCGACCACGGCTATATTGCCCGCCACGTCTTGAAAAGCGGCAAGTGCGGGAACGTTTTAATCACCGATATCAGCGCAAAATCTCTTGCTAAGGCTGAAAAACTTTTGGCGGAATATATAGACGGCGGGCTTTGCCGTGCGGTATGCTGCGACGGACTTGCGGGCGTGCCGACCGATACCGAACAGGTGTTGATTGCAGGCATGGGCGGCGAGGAAATAATCAAAATATTGTCCGAGGGTTTTATACCGCATAAGTTTATTTTACAGCCGATGAAGAACGCGGACAAGCTGAGAAAATTTTTGCTCGGTAACGGCTGTAAGCTCATATACGACGGTAT
This sequence comes from uncultured Clostridia bacterium, assembly GCA_947177975.1. GTDB lineage: Bacteria > Bacillota > Clostridia > Christensenellales > Borkfalkiaceae > Coproplasma. The sequence goes on from CAMWWH010000014.1 coordinate 19,487, forward strand.
TTTCAAAGACGAAAAATTTTACTTTGTAATAAAGGGCGAACGCAGTGGCGGCAGGCAGGATTATTCGCCCGTACAGCTTGCGTTCGGCAGGGACAGTATAGGCAGTCAAACGCTGAAAGAGTATGCGCAAGCCGAGCTTGAAAAAGACCGTGCAAGGCTTGAAAAATGCGTTGACGGAATTCAACGCGAAAGAATAACAGACAGAATTAAACTTTTAACCGAGGTTTTATTATGACGGTGGAAGAGGTTTTAAACCTTTTGGAAGAGCGTGTTGCGCCTGTAAAGGTTTCCGACGATTTCTGCGCTAAATTCAATATGTACGACAACAGCGGAATTATAATAAACTGCGGAGGCGAGGTCAGCGGCGCACTGTTTTCTCTGGACTTATCCGAGACGGCGGTGAACCGCGCGGAGGAGCTCGGCTACAATCTTATAGTCACGCACCACCCCGCGATTTACGGCGGAGTGTCACGCTTCGATTTAAAGACGAACGCACAGTCGCGCGCCCTTGCCAAATGTCTTAAAAACGGTATTTCGGTCATATCTATGCACCTCAATTTCGACGCCGCGCCGCAGGGTATCGACTACTACTTAATGCAAGGCATCGGCGGGACGGAAAGCAAGGTTCTTGCGCAGGTGGAAGGTGGCGGTTACGGCAGAGCTTACGACGTTAGACCCCGTACTATGCCCGAACTAATTGAAGATATACGAAAAAATTTCAACACAAACCGCGTAATAGTTCACGGCGGCACGGATAAGAAAATAAGCAAAATCGCGTCCTTTTGCGGCGCGGGTTTAGACGACGCGGCGGTAGCCTTTGCAAAGAGCGAAGGGGTGGACGCGGTAGTTTCGTCCGACTTATCGCACCACCGCATTTCAGAGCTTGTCGAAAGCGGTATAGCCGTAATTCAGCTCACGCATTACTGTTGCGAAGCTTACGGCTTCAACAAAATTTATCATAACGTAAAAACGGGTTTGCAAGCACCCTCGTCGTATTTTACCGACGAGCGCTTTGCATAAAAGGAGATATAAATGTCACAAATTTCTCAATTGTTATCCTATCAGCAGAAGGATTCCGAGCTACTTAAAATCGAGCAGGAAATATCGGGTTCGGAGGAGCGCAAGAAATATGCGCAGACCAAAAGCTATTTGAACAAGGCTTCGGAAAAACTGGACAAGTTAGAGGCTCAGTCGCAGGGGATTTTAACTCACCTCGACGCTCTGCATAAGCGCTACGCCGAAATCTCGGAAACGTTGAAAGACTTCGACCATCTCGACGATTTGGTTGAAGGCGGCGCGGATTTGGCTTTTTACCAGCGTAATCTCATTCAGCTTATCGATAAAATAAAGGCGCTGAAAGCGGAAATCGCCGCTGTGACTGCGAGCGCTAAAGAGACGACCGAAGAGTATCAGGCAATGAGAAAAAAGGTCATTGCCGCACAGAAGCAGTACCCCGAACTGTACGCGGCTTTTCAGGAATTCAAAAAGTCCAAGCAGGAGCAGGCGGACGCTATTTCCAAGGAACTCGAGAGCCTTGCGCAGGGCATTGACCCCGAGGTGTTGCGCAAGTATCAGGCAAAGCGCTCGGAAAGGATTTTCCCCATTATCTGCGAAATCAAGATGGACAGATGCTCGAAATGCGGCATAGAACTCTCGATTGCCGACAAGGACAAGGTTTCGGCGGGAAAGGTAGTAGAGTGCGAAAACTGCCACCGCATTTTATACAAGGCTTAAGTTGCCCTCATCGCGCAATAGTTTGTCAGTCTTCGCGTCACCTCGGTCATTTACCAATAAGTAAATTCCCTTCGGGTTCCGCTCGGCTTCCTGCTCTTGCGCGCGATTGCAACTTAAAATGGTTGAAGTAATTATGGATTTATCTGACAAAAGCGTTGCCGTGTTCGGCGACAGTATAGCCTACGGGTCGGGCAATAACGGCTTCGGAGTGGGCGAATACCTAGAAAAAGATTTGGGTTTAAAATTATTAAAGTACGCGGTGGGCGGCGCCCGCGTCGGCTTCCGCGAAGGTAAGAACTGGGTTATAGAGCAGGTTACGGAGGCAATCAAGGACGGCGTTTCGCCCGACTACATAGTTTTCAACGGCTTTACCAACGACTGTTACGTAGAGGAGGGCACGAACCTTCCCGACGTGCCGCTCGGAGAGTTTACAGCCGGCTATACGGGCTTCGATATTTTCAAGGTGGAAAAATGGTTCAGTTTTTCCCGCTGTTTCGAAGAGATGATTTTTGCCTTTATGAAGTATTTTCCCAAGGCAAAGCTTCTGTTTTTCCGTCCGCACAATATGGGCAGGCGCGACGATTTTCTTCAACGGCAGTACGGCGAGCGCGCTCTGGAAATCTGTAAAAAGTGGGGAGTTGCAACCGTAGATTTGTATTCGGAAAGCGGGCTGAACACGTTCATACCCGAACAGCGAGATTTGTTCACCAACGACAGCTACGGCTGGGGCAGAGGCGACTGCACTCATCCCAACGCGCTCGGCTACGAATTGAAATATATGCCCCTGATTGAAGCGAAACTCAAAACATTGTGAGGTGTTAAATGAAGGTTTTAATGATAAACGGCAGTACGCACGAAAACGGTACGACGGCAGCCGCGTTGAAGATAATCGCGGACGAGCTGAAAGCTCAGGGCGTAGACAGCGAAATCGTATGTATAGGTACGGCGGCGGTGCACTCGTGCACGGGCTGTATGGGCTGTCAGAAGCTTGGTAAATGCGTGTTCGGCGACGACCCCGTCAACGCAATCGGCGAAAAGGCGAAGGAGGCGGACGGCTATATCTTCGCCGCGCCCGTTCACTACGCATCTCCCGCAGGCGCGGTAATCGCGCTTTTGGACAGACTGTTCTATTCGCACGGTAAGTATTTTAAATTCAAGCCTGCGGCGGCGGTAGTTGCGGCAAGGCGCGCGGGCACGACCGCGTCGTTCGACGTTCTGAATAAGTACATACAGATTAACAATATGATACAGGTTCCGTCGACCTACTGGAATATGGTTTTCGGTGCGAACGCCGAGGACACCAAGCAAGACAAAGAGGGCGAGAGCGTAATGCGTGCAATCGGCTCGAATATGGCTTGGCTTATAAAGCTTCTCGAAAACGCAAAAGGCACGGATTTGGAAAAACCCGTGCTCATTGAAAAAGTGAAAACCAACTTTATAAGGTAAAACGTATTAAATCCGCTTATGCCGTGTGTGAAAAAGTACTAACCCGCTACTTAGCAGGTGGGTGCTGCGAGGCAAAAAATATTCGGACTTTCCGTGTTGAATATGCGGACTTAAAGCCGCATAACAGACCTTGCCTATTTTTGCCTACGCCTGCTCCCTTAAAAATAATGTGGATTACCCAATTTTCACATCACGCACACAGCAGACTTATTGATTAGATTATAACACGTTGCGATAGATATTGCAAGCGGATAAAAATTATATAATTTTATAAAAAGAGGTATAATATGGAAAATATGACGGGAAATATTCCTCAGACCGTAACTCCTTACAGCGAGTTTAAAAGTCATTTGGGCGAGGTAGTAACAATCAAGGGCGCGGTGCACAGTATAAGAGATATGTCCGACTTCGCGTTCATAATAATTCGCACGGCACGCGAGCTTATCCAGTGCGTTTACTGCCCCGATTTTTCCGATTACAGAATGGACGACAAGCTTGTCGAACAGTGCTCGGTAAAGCTCAGCGGCAAGGTCGTACAGAGCGAAACGCGCGACGGCAGCGAAAGATACGAGTTGCAGGTACACAATATCGAAATTCTGTCCACGCCCGCGGCAATCCCGCCCGTAGTCATCAATAAAAAGCAGGTCAACGCGGATTTGAGCGTCAATCTCGACTACCGCCCCGTGACCTTACGCAACCCCAAGGAGCGCGCGGTTTTCAAAATTCAGGAGGGCATTCAGCGCGGCTTCCGCGAGTACTTAACTCAGCAGGGCTTCACCGAAATTCACTCACCCAAAATCAACTTTGCGGGCGCGGAGGGCGGCACGAACGTGTTCAAGCTCGACTACTTCGGCAAAACCGTGTTCCTTGCGCAGAGCCCCCAGCTGTATAAGCAGGCTCTCGTGCCCGTGTATGAGAGGGTATTCGAAATCGCACCCGTGTTCCGTGCCGAGCATCACGACACCTCGCGCCACCTCAACGAGTACATTTCGATGGACTTCGAGATGGGCTTTATCGACAGCTTCACCGACATAATGAATATGGAAACGGGAGTTCTCAAATACATTATGGAGCTGTTGAAGCGCGAGTATGCGCCCGAAATCGAGCTTTTGAAGGTAGACGTGCCCGAAATTACTACGATACCCTGTATAAGGTTTAAAGACGCAAAGGAAATGTGCGTTAAAAAGCTTAAAAACATAACCGATATGAAGGATTTCGAGCCGGAGGAAGAGGCTTTCCTCGGCAAGTGGGCGAAGCAGCAGTACAATTCGGACTTCCTGTTCGTCACGCACTATCTTTCCAAAAAGCGCCCCTTCTACACGATGGACGACCCCGATGACCCCGAGGTCACGCTGTCGTTCGACCTTCTGTTCCGCGGCATAGAGATAACCAGCGGCGGACAGCGTGTACACGACTATAACGAGCAGGTTGCAAAGATGAAAAAGCTCGGAATGAACCCCGACGAGTTCGAAACCTATTTAATGCTTCACAAGTACGGCGCGCCCCCTCACGGCGGTCTGGGCTTGGGTCTTGAAAGACTCACAATGCACCTTTTGGGCTTTAAAAACGTGCGCTATGCGGCGATGTTCCCCCGTGATATCAACCGTGTTACGCCTTAAACGGGATATTGACAACTGAAAAAAGGAAGCGCAAAACGCGCTTTCTTTTTTTAATATTTTCGGTTGATTAGTCAACCTAAACGTTTGACAATTATAATACTGCGCAATATAATATCAGTTGACTAATCAACTAAGAGGGTTACCGTGGAAAGATTTGTAGATTTCACTATGGCGATTTTACAGCTGAATAAATCCGTGCAGAAAATCAAGGCGTACGAAATAGAGAAATTCGGTTTAAAGCCCGTGCACGTTATGTGCAGTTACTATCTGTACAACAATCCGCAGGGGCTTACGGCAAAGGAGCTGGGTGAAATGTCGCTCGAAGACAAGGCGGCGATTTCGCGCGCTTTGAAAACAATGCAGGACAGTGGCTACATTAAGTACGACTCGAACGGACGCAACGCAAAGGTATATCTTACGGACGAGGGAAAGGAGCTTGCCGCTCACGTCAGCAAACGCGCCGACAAGGCGGTAGAGGCGGGCAGCGTCGATTTTACCGAAAGCGAGAGGGAGTTTTTCTACAAATCTCTGGGCGCAATCGTAAGCAACCTGAAAAAATATTATAAGGAACTGATTAAAAGCAATGATTAAAATTTTAGTGGACTCGGCTTCCGACGTGGAAAAAAGCGAGGCTGACGCACTCGGAATAAATCTTATACCTATGCGGGTGCGTTTCGGCGACGAAGAGTATTCGGACGGAATAAACCTTTCGCACAGGGAATTTTTCGAAAAGCTCATAGAAAGCAACGAGCTGCCGCAGACAAGTCAGATAAACGAATTTGCCTGGGAAGAGAGTTTTAAACAGCTCACCGCGGACGGCAGCGAGGTAATAGCCATAACCATCTCGTCAAAGCTTTCGGGCACGTATTCGTGCGCGGTCAAGGCGGCTGAAAAGTTCGGCGGCAAAATTCACGTCGTCGACAGTATAGAGGCGTGCATAGG
>CAMWWH010000015.1 GCA_947177975.1 uncultured Clostridia bacterium
AAAAAACTTTTTTTTATATCTTTTATACGAAAATTCTTTTACGGTTATCATTTTTACATATACTCGCTTTAATTATCAATTTTCAACATAAATAATATATCAATACTTATGACAAATGTCAATAAAATATATTACATATTTAAAAATATAAAGCGCGTGTCGGACAGCTTACCGGGTAAAATTTGTCAACTTTTGGCGACAATAAAAAAAATACTTGATTATTTGCACATTAGGTGATACAATTAAAATACTAATATAGTGAGGTACTATTCAAATGAAAGGATTAGGAAAATTTTTATGCGCAATAGGTCAAATAGCCGCAATATTGCTTGTTATCGGTTTGTTGGTGCAGTATATAGATAATCTTTACCACTTCATTCCGGTATTCAGAGTTGTCGACGGCAAGAACACTACCATTCTCGACTTCATTATCAAGTACGGAATTACTCTTGTTATCGGCATTATAGCTCTCGGCGCAAGCATGAAGGCTCATCCTATACTTATGATTATCGTTATACTCGTAATTGCTGCGGTAGTAGGCTTTATGTTCTACGGCGACTTTACTCAGAGCTTATTACCCAAGACCGAAGACGCGTCGGCTATGATTGCGGCGATAATCGCTTAATTTAAGACTAAGAACAAAAGGTTGCGCCCGCGGCGGAAATTTCCGCCGCGGGCGCTTTATTTTATTCCGCGTTTTTTATACTCAACCGAATATGGCAGATTGCAAACAGAACGGCAAACGCAATCAAAGGAATACTTAAAATCATCACCCCGCTGAAAAGAAATATTGCCGACGGCGTTACCGACAGCGCCAATGCCCTTACTATGCTCTTACCGTTACGGAAAACCGCCCAGAAAATCAAATAGATAAGGCATATTGCGCCGTCTACCGCCAAATATACGGTAAACGCGTAATTAAACCAGAAGCCGTAATACGTGTACGGAATATTGAAAATCATCAATACAAAGCACGCGTACCTGCCCACCTGTTCGGCAATTTCCAAAGCCTTGTTATGCTCTTTATTGTTAAAGCCGTCCTTGCATTTTACGGCGTAAATTATGTTGGGAACCATAATCACGACCATTATCGCAAGTCCGTAATAATTGAACCAGCCCATAGCCTATTTCAGTTCTTTAATTCTCGACAAATCGCCGCTGCACAGAATTTCGAGGTTAGCTAATATCTTTTCCGCAGACCAGTCCCACCACTTTAATTCCAGCAGAAATTCCACCGTTTTATCGTCGAACCGCTTGCGGATAAGTCTTGCGGGATTACCGCCGACTATTGCATAGGGCGGAACGTCCTTGGTAACGACCGAATTAGCGCCGATAATCGCGCCGTCGCCTATATGCACGCCGGGCAGCACCGTAACGTTCTGCCCTATCCATACGTCGTTGCCGACGACCGTATCGCCTTTGAGCGGCAAATCTTCCATCTTGGGAGTTGCCTTTTCCCAGCCTCCGCCCATAATGTTGAAAGGGTACGTCGTCACCGAACACATACGGTGATTTGCGCCGTTCATAATAAATTCTATGCCTTTTGCAATGGCGCAGAACTTACCTATAATCAGTTTGTCGCCGTTGAAATCGTAGTGGTGAGTTACGTGTTGTTCGAAGTTCTCCGCGCCGTCGGGGTCGTCGTAATAGGTGTATTCCCCCACGACTATGTTGGAACGAGTGATAATATTCTTGATATAGCACAGGCTTTTTATATTCTCGTTGGGGAACGCTTTATTCGGGTCTGGACCGAATTTGTGCATAGGTTCACTCCTTATTTTTTAATTACTTTACCGCCGGTAAGAAGTATCATTTTCGCCGCCTGCAACGAAAACGCGTCCGCCTTTACGGTAAGCTTTTTATCCAGCACGCCGCGCGCGAGCACCTTTAAATAAGTGACCTTTCTGTCAAAGCCGTTGACGCGCCTTTTGACCTCTTCGAGCGTGACCGTTTCACCGTCGGCAAAAGTGCGCGAAAGCATATCGATATTGACTATGCCCACCTTGGCTTTGTCCGAAACTTCCTCCGCCCTCTCGATGAGAATTTCCGCTACCTCGTCGCGCATTATGCTGTCGACTTCCGCAGCAGTAACGCTTTTTCTAACGTCCGACTTTTTGAATACCGTACCGCTCTGCGCGTCCTCGTCGGTAAGCTCCTTGATAAGCTTGCGCGCTATAAGCGCTTCCGTCGTTTCGTAAGGGTACTGCGCCGCGTAATCGACGTTCTCTTCTACAAGCCCCGCCGACAAGCCGTTGTCCTGCATAAGTTTGTCGATAAGCTCCTTCGCGTATTTTACGCGCCTGTCGTTCTTGATTTTGTAAAGGCACTGAGTGTCCGCATATGCGGAAACCTCGGCAAGACTCTCAACAACGTATTTGCTGTCGGTATAATCCTCGGGATTGAGAGCGAGCGCAAGCGACAGCGTCTTGCCGCGCATAATGAGCTTTGCCAGCGTCTTTCTGCCAAGGCGGAAGGTTTCCCACCGCCAACTCATACGGCTCTTTACTCCCTTGTACGATAAGAGGCAGTTTTTCAACTGCGAATAATAGTCCTTTACGGTATCGCCCGACTGAATGATTTTTGCCTGAAAGCTCTTAGAGTACTTAATAACTATGTACTTGACCTCGCCGCCCTCGACGACAAGCTTTCTTTCGGACTGTTCCTCCGCCTCGTCCTCGTCGTCCTCGCTTTCTTCCGAGGCTTCCGCAGGCTCGCTTTGAACAGGAGCTACGGGCGCGGGTTCTTCCGCAACGGCAGGTTTTTCCTCGACTGCAGGTTTTTCCTCGACTGCGGGCTGAGGTTTAACCTCAGTCTGTTTTTTCGCTTCGACGGGTTTAGCGACTTTCTTTTTGTTCTTTACCGCCCTTTTACCCGAAGCCTTTTTATCTTCGGCGGCTTGCCTTTTACTGCGCACCGAGAAAAATATAACAAGTCCCAGTATCAGCGCCGATATAGCCAAAAATACGTATAAAGTAGTAAACATTTTTATCCTCCGTTCCGACAGCACGACAGCCCCGAAGGGCTGTTGAAAATTTTAATTATATGCATCAGCCGACGTATTAAACGTCGGCTTTGTTTTTTACTTTCATAAGTCTTATTACCGCGGCGCGCTCGTTTTCGTCGAGCTTGCTCTTGATATATTTAATCGTTTCCTCGAGCTGCGGTATCATTACGTATTCGAGAGCGTTTACGCGGCGCTTGTTCCTCTCGATTTCTTCCGCAAGCATACGAACCGTCTTTTCGGTCTCCGCTAAGGCGAGCATTTTGGGAAGCAGAGCGGCGGCTTTCGTGACCGAATAGTCCGCCTCGCTGGTAATTTCGGGGTATGCGTAAGGAAGTCCGTCGGTGCGCTTTTCGTTTATAAGCTCGATTGCGGGCACTTCCACGCCCATCACGCTCTTAACGCCGCAGTCCGCCTTGACCGCAACCGACGGCATAGCGAAAGCCGTTTCGGCACGGTAAGCGGGCGTAACCGAACGCGCAACCGAAAACTGCCTCAAAGTTTCGGAAAGTTCCTTTTCAACTTCGTCCCTGAGGCGCTTGTTTTCTCTGATTATAAGCGAAAAGCGGCGCACCATTTCATCGGATTTATCCTTTAAAAGTTTGTGACCGCGAACCGCCGTTGTAAGCCGCGCTTTCAGCTTTTTCAGCTCCATACGCGTGGGGTTTACGTTAAGCCGTGCCATTTATTCCTCATAATTTATAAACACAGAGATGCAAGCAAGACAAGGCGCGTGCGGTTTTACAAGGGGAGTTTACTTTTGCGTAAATGACCCGAAGCAAAACCGTGCGCAACACCGTATTGCGCCGCATATATGCGTTTATTTCAAATACTTATCGATATATGCTTGTCTGATACGCTTCAATTCCGATACGGGCAGAATTTTCATAAGCTCCCAGCCGATATCGAGAGTTTCTTCGACGGGTCTGTTCGCGTCGAATCCCTGATTTATATACACCTTTTCAAAATTTTCCGCAAACTTCGCGTACAGCTTATCGGTATCGGAAAGAGCGGCTTCGCCCAAGATGGCGGCAAGCTCCTTACTCTCCTTACCGCTTGCGTACGCGGCGAAAAGCTGGTTCATAGTGTCGGCGTGGTCCTCGCGCGTCTTGCCCTTGCCTATGCCCTTGTCTTTAAGACGGGAAAGCGAAGGCAGAACGTCGATGGGCGGGTTAATTCCCTTTTTATACAAATCACGCGAAAGCATTATCTGCCCCTCGGTGATGTAACCCGTCAGGTCGGGTATGGGGTGAGTCTTATCGTCCTCGGGCATGGTCAGAATGGGTATCTGCGTTATCGAGCCCTCGCAACCGCGGATTCTGCCCGCCCTCTCGTACATAGTCGCAAGGTCGGTATAGAGATAGCCGGGGTAGCCGCGCCTGCCGGGGATTTCGCGCCGAGCCGCGGAAACTTCACGCAGCGCTTCGGCGTAGTTGGTAATGTCGGTTAAAATAACGAGAACGTGCATACCGCAGGTGAAAGCGAGATATTCCGCACAGGTCAGCGCCATACGCGGGGTGGAAATACGCTCTACCGCGGGGTCGTTTGCAAGGTTGGTGAAAAGTACCGTCCTTTCGATTGCGCCCGTCTTTTTGAAGTCGTCGACGAAATACTGCGCTTCCTCGAACGTGATACCTATAGCCGCGAACACGACCGCGAACTTGCTGTCAGTGCCGCGCACCTTTGCCTGCCTCGCTATCTGCGCGGCAAGCTCCGCGTGGGGAAGACCGCTCATCGAGAACACGGGCAATTTCTGTCCTCTTACGAGGGTGTTAAGTCCGTCAATCGCGGATATTCCCGTCTGAATGAACTCGTCTGGGTAGTCGCGCGCGGCGGGGTTAATGGGCTCGCCGTTGATATCCAGAACCTTTTCGGGAATAACGGGCGCGCCGCCGTCGCGGGGATTGCCCATACCGTCGAACACTCTGCCGAGCATATCGCGCGAGCACGCGAGCTGCTGGCTGTGTCCCGTAAAGCGCGCCTTCGCGTCCGAAATCTGCAAGCCCTGCGAGTTTTCGAAGAGCTGTACTACCGCCTTGTCGCGGTTGATTTCAAGCACCTTGCCGCGGCGGATTGTGCCGTCGTGGCAGATAATATCGACAAGCTCGTTATAGGTTACGCCCTCGACGCCGTCTACGACCATAAGAGGTCCGACGACTTCACGGATTGTCTTGTATTCCTTAAACATCGTCCTCTCCTCCCTGACAAATCGCCTTGAATTCCGCGCCCATAACCTTTAAAATTTCGTCGAATTCCGCAAGATTATCTTCCTTGATATACTTTGCGCGTCCTATTCTTTCCTTGCTCTTGCTTGCAAGAATATCGTTCAGCGACGCGAACGAAGCAACAGCCTCTCTTGCGCGGGTGTCGAATTCGTAAATGAGTTTAAGCATCAAGAACTGCTTTTTCATCGACGTGTAGGTGTCTATTTCGTCGAACGCGTTCTGGTGCAGATAGTCCTCGCGGATAATCTTCGCGGTTTCCATCGTCAGCCTGTCCTTCGAGGACAGCGCGTCCATACCGACAAGTCTTACTATTTCGTTGAGAGCCGCTTCTTCCTGCAAAACCGTCATTATGAACTGGCGGTATTGCGAGTAGTCGACGCTGATGTTCTCGTTGTACCAGTCGCGCATTTTGTCCGCGTAGAGCGAATAACTTATAAGCCAGTCGATTGCGGGGAAATGCCTCTTGTACGCAAGCGAAGCCGAAAGTCCCCAGAACACCTTGACTATTCTCAGCGTTGCCTGCGAAACGGGTTCGGACAAGTCGCCGCCCGGAGGTGATACCGCGCCAATCGCGGTGACAGAGCCGGTGCGGGGCGTAGAGCCCAAAAGCTTTACCATGCCCGCGCGTTCGTAGAATTCGGCAAGACGGCTGGAGAGGTATGCGGGATATCCTTCGTCGCCGGGCATCTCTTCCAAACGTCCGCTCATTTCACGCAGAGCCTCCGCCCAGCGCGAGGTCGAGTCCGCCATAATCGCCACGTTATAGCCCATATCGCGGAAGTACTCCGCAATGGTTATACCCGTATATATGGACGCTTCACGCGCGGCAACGGGCATGTCCGAGGTGTTGGCTATAAGAATGGTTCTCTTCATAAGCGGCTCGCCCGTCTTCGGGTCGATAAGCTCGGGGAATTCGTTTAAAACGTCGGTCATTTCGTTACCGCGTTCGCCGCAACCGACGTACACGATAATGTCCGCGTCCGCCCATTTTGCAAGCTGGTGCTGAACGACGGTCTTGCCGCTGCCGAAAGGACCGGGAACGGCGGCAACGCCGCCGCGGGCAACGGGGAACAGAGTGTCTATAACTCTCTGACCCGTAACCATGGGCTTATCGGGCGAGAGCTTTTCTCTGTACGGTCTGCCCTTTCTGACGGGCCATTTCCTCAGCATACTCACGGGTTTAACGCCCGCCGCCGTCCGAATTACCGCTATCGTATCCGCTATAGTGAAATCCCCTTCCTCGACGGAAACGACTTTTCCGCTTACGCCGTTGGGGACCAATATTCTGTGTTCTACAATTTCCGTTTCCTGAACGACGCCCAAAACGTCGCCCTCCGAAACCTCGTCGCCCGCCTTGACGCGGGGCGAGAAGCTCCATTTCTTTTCGCGGTCGAGGTTGTTGACCGAAACGCCCCTCGAAATACGCGAGCCGTACTTGAAGAACAGCGTGGTCAAAGGACGCTGTATGCCGTCGAATATGCCCGACAGAAGTCCGGGGGCAAGCTCGACGGATAGGGGTTCGCCCGTGGAGGTTACTTCCTCGCCGGGACCTAATCCCGACGTTTCCTCGTAGACCTGTATCGAAGCCTTATCGCCGCGAAGCTCTATTACCTCGCCGATAAGCTCCTTTTCGGAAACGCGCACCACGTCGTACATCTTGCAGTCCGCCATGCCCTCCGCTATTATTAAGGGACCGGAAATTTTTACTGTTTTACCCATATAAAACCTCAGTTATTAAATAAAATGTCGACGCCGAGGGCGCGCTCCATTGCACTTTTAAGTAGCTCCGTACCGTGACCCGTACTGCCGCTCTTTGACGGTATGCTCAAAATCACGGGATAAGGTTCTTCGTCAAACCTCTTTAAAAATTCGGTCAGGGGTTTGGCGAGCTCCTCGGTCAAAAAAATTATCTGATAATCCTTGGCGACTTTCCTCAAAACCTCGCGAGCCTTCGCCTCGTTCTCCGCGGCAAAGGTCGCAACGCCCGCAGCCCTGAAAACCATAATGCTGTCGCCGTCGCCTATGATTGCTATTTTACCTTCCATTCTATACCTATAAAACTACTGTATCGCACGTAAACGGCGCTTTATTTCGCTGTCCTTCATACCCGCCAACAGACACACGAAAAGTATTCTTACGTTGCTATTTTCCGCGCGGCGGCGGAATACGTAATACAAAAACGGCTGATTTTTTTGAAGCTCGTATTTCTTTGCGGTGAAGTATTCCGTTTCGTAGCTTTCGCAAATGCGCTCCGCCGAAGTTAAGGGAAGCCCCGCCGACTTATCGGCAATACACTTCTTTACGAAATCGTAATACGGCGTGCCCCTGAAAGCTTTTACAGCCTTTTCTTTATCCTCGTCAAAAAGCGAAGAGAGCTGTTTTTCTGTAAGTTTTCCGCCCGCGACGAAACATTTTACAGCGTAATCCTCGTCAACCGAACGCAGTGCAGTAAGAATATTCGTCATATCAGCTTTGGTTGTCAAAAGCTTTTTTAAAAGACCGCTCTTTGCGCAAGCTTCGTGCAGATACGTATAGAGCGCCTTTTCGAATATAATACCTATTTCCGCGCCCGAAGCGTCCGCTTGCGTTTCCTCCGAAAACAGCGCCGCAGCCTGCTTTACCGCTTCAGCCAACACGTTGCCGAGGGGCGCGTATTCGCCCGAATTTACGCAGTTAACGATTACCTCTGCGGGAATAAGTCCCGCGGGGGCAAGCATATTTTCAAGTCCGATATTTAAATAACGCGCCTTCACCGCCGCTTTCGCGTTGTGGAAATCACGCGCGGATAAAAGGTACGACGCTTCCGCACGCGAGGGCGCGTATTCGCGGATAAAAGCATCGATTGCCGCCTCGTCTGCGGAAACAAGTTTTTCGTACTCGTAAACGGACGCCGCCTCCGCACCTTTACCGAAGCCGCTCTCGGAGAGGGCGCGTAAAACGTCCTCCGCGCTTAAATCGCAGAGCTTGAATATCTTATCGTTCAACAGATATTTTTCTCTGGCGGCAATAACACCGTTTGTGTACAATAAATCTTTACTCATCAGATATACCGTTATTGAATATAACCGAAGCTATCTCCGCCTGTCTCTCTTCCCTGTCCATAGCAAGAATCGCGCCGTAGGAAAGGTTTTTGTCGGAATTTTTTCCGCAAAGCATAAACCCGCCGTCAAGCGTGGCGTGCTTGGTCGAAACCTTTAACTTTTTTTCCTTGACTACAGGGAGTGCGGAAACCGCCTGCGCATAGCGGAAATTGTCCGCAAACACAAGCTCGTCGCCCTCTTCCGCGTGCTCGGTTAAAAGCCGCGTGCAGAGGAACAACGTTTCCCTTTCGCTCAAATTCAAGAGCTTTTCGAGCGCTCTTGCGTATATCTCGTCGATAACGCCGCGCTTTTCGCCAAGCAGAATTTTTGCGCCGTCAAGCCTCGCGGCGGCGGCTTTTCCGTCGGAAATGCTCTCCGCCTTGGCTTTAACCTGCGCTTCGGTTCCCTGTCTGTTTCTTTCCGCGCGCATATTAGCCTCGGCAACGGTTGCCTTGGCTCTTTCTTCCGCGTCCGCGATAATTGCCCGAGCCTCTTCCTCGGCGTCGGAAATTATTCTCTCGACAATTGCCTGTTCGCTCATAATCTTACACGAGGGGAATTAACATTATCGAAATGATAAGTCCCAAAATTGCATAGAACTCTATCATTGCGGGGTAAATGATAAGCTTACCGCCCAAAGAATCCTGCTTGCCGACTGCGTAGATACAGTTGACCGCCGATTTACCCTGGAATATGCCGGTAACAAGACCTGCGACAGCCATAGGCATTACCGCGCCGAGCATAGCCCAACCCTGTGCAAGGGATAAATCCGCCGAAATCGAGCCGGATGCTATGATGCCGATAATGAAGCCGTAAATACCCTGCGTTGCGGGAAGCAGCACGAGTACGAGGACTTTGCCGAACTTGTCGGGAGCTTCGCCCAAAACGCCCGCCGCCGCGGTACCCGTTTTGAAAAGTCCGATTGCCGAACCTACGCCGCAGAGAAGCACGCACAGAGCCACGCCTATCATAGCGACCGTAAAGCCGGTGTAACCTATCGCAGTAGCTTTTTCGGTTACGGATTCAACCACTGCGGGAACTCCTTCCCCTTCCAAAAGTGATAAAAACATATATACCTCCACAAATGTTTTTTAATTTTTTGACACGTAAACGTGTTTATGTTTCGAACCCAACGGGGTGAAGAGTTGCCCCTCGCCCTCGTAAAATCTTCCGTAGAACTCGACGTATTGTAATCTTGCGTCGTGAATGTACGCGCCCAAAAGTCCTATCGCAAGATTGAAAACGTGACCTATAACCATTATGGCTATACCCAAAATAATGAACGCGACGTTGCCCGTGCTTATCAATGAAACCGAATTGGACGTAATTATATCCGCGATAACCGCGCCCGCAAGCATTAAGCCGTAAAGTCTTGCATAGCTCAATATATCGGAAGCGTAGTTGATTACGCCGTACGCCGAGCCGAAGCCCTTTGTAAATTTGCCCAAAAGCTTTTCGTGTCTGCCTGCGGTGAGGATTGCGACCAACAGACTTGCGCCCGCAATTATTCCGCCGACCGTCGCAAGCACGGACACGTGGAACTGTTCCACAAAGCCTGCAATGGCAAGTCCCACGCCGACCGAGAACACCGCCCAGACGATACCGTCGAAAATGCCGTCCCAAATCTTGCCCCTGCGCCAGCACTGAACCGCAAGGCAGATATATCCCGCGAAAATCTGCACGACGCCTATAAGCATACTGATAATGAGCAGGGCGGGAACGTTTATCCCCGAAAGCGACCAGCTCATATCAGAGCCCTGCAAGTCGGGCATTACCTTGAAAGGAAGAAGCGCAAACCCGAAGAACGAGTTGAACAGCACGCCCCAAATAACCGTAAATATGCCGCCTATGGCAAACACGCCGCCAAGTCTTCCCATCATATTGTCGCGGCGGTTGTTTTTATACCAGAGGAACCCGCCGCCGAATATCATCATCAATCCGTAGCCGATATCCGCCATTATAAAGCCCAAGAAAAGACTGTAAAAGAACGCCATTACCGTATTCGGGTCAAACTCTCGCGAGTTGGGCGCGGAATACATATTGGTAACGGCTTCGAAATTCTTGACTACCTTATTATTCTTTAATAAAGTCGGCGGAACTTCGTCCTCTGACGGTTTGGAAAATTCAAAATACATTGCGGGCGAAACTTCCGTCAAAGTCTGCCTTACCCTTTCTTCCGCCTCTACGGGAACGTAAGCTTCGAGTAAAAACGTAGTCTGCGTTTCGAGCAATTTTTCGGAAAGCTCGCACTTTTCCAGCTCGAACGCAACGAAGTCGCAGTAAATTCTCAAATTGCGGATGCGGTCCTTAAACGAATAGAGGTCGGATTTTTCTTTAAGTTCGTTTTCCAACTCTTCCTCGCGCTTCTTTAAAGAATTGTAAATCTCCTCGCCCGAGCGCCCGTCGTCAAAGGGGCACTTTACAAAGCCCGAGTTCTGTAAAACCGCGTCCGTATTTTCGACTTCCGATTTGTGCGCGGCGACCATAATAAGCGTGCTCTCGTCGCCTATTTCCAAAAACGAGTACGAGGCAAGGGGCAACTCCCCTATAGTCTGTATAAAATTCCCCATCGCCGCCACGGGGATAGTGCCTATTTTAAACCGTGCGTGCGCCGTGTTTTCAATCTTTAACGGCTGTTTTACAGACGCGTAAATCTTCGCGTCGGCAAGCGTGCGTTTTACCTTTGCAAGCTCGGCGGAAATCTTTTTCCGCTCGTCCAAAAGACGGTTGACCTCTTCAACCGTTTTGTCGGCTTCCGCCTTCAAATCCTTCGCACCGATAAATTCGGAATAGGTAATTTCGAAGCCGTCCTCGGGCAAATCTTCTTTCAGCTTGTTCTGCGAAACGTACTTATTCACGCTTTCGCAAATCTTGGAAAGCGCGTCCTCCAAGCCCGAAAGATATTCTTTCAGGCTTTCGCAGTCCGCTGTCATCGGTTCAGCGTATTCAGTTTGTGAGTGCAGCTTGATTTCGGTCGCGCCCGTCTTTTGCAGAGCGTTCAGAACCTTGTCCTTTTCGTAGGACATGGCGACCAGATTGAGCTTGCCCATTTCAACAACCGCCACGCACAATCCTCCGTACTATGTCGCTCACGATATTGTCCGTAGATTTAAGGCAGTCGGCGGCGTACTTTGCCGCTGCCGCTCTCTTTACGGTAAATTCATCTTCGTAATTTTTCTGAGCCTTATCTTCGGCTTCCTTAACCGCCTTTTCGCGGTAAGCTTTACATTCGGCTTCCGAAAGCTTGGCAATTTCCGCGGAACGTTCCTCCGCGTTAGCCGCAATTTCGGCCGCCTTCTGCTGTGCCGCCGCTTTTATTTCAGCCGCCTTTTCCTCGGCCTCGTTAATTGATTTCAATATTTCCTGCATATAGATTGATTGTATCATATTCTTTCGGCTTTTGCAATAGGAAAATCCGCACATTATGTTATAAAAGCACAAATTTTTATATTTTCTCACAATAATATAAAAACGCAACCCTATTCGGATAATGTTGCGGCGGGTAGCACATTCAGGGTCTACTGCGCCTTCGGCTTCGTGCCGTTGCGCCCCGACCTGTCGGCACGGAGTAGCAACGGGGCGAACCGAGCTTCATTAAAAAATCCGCCCCCTCGTATTAAAAGAGAGAGCGGTTTTAATTTAAACAGCTTTAAAAATTTCAGAAAAATTTACGCATACGCCTGATAAGTGCCGTTAGAGCAAACTGCCGTAAAATCGGTTTCGTACAGAATTCCTTTATAATCGCTTACGCTATTGGATACGTTTACATATTCGTTCCACTGTTCAACAGTTCCCGCAAAGTTTACTTTCATATTTGTATTCCACCCGAAAGCATATTTCCCATAGCTGAACTGTGTAGCATTTATAGTTATTTCACAGTCCACTAATTCGGTGAAGGCGTGCTGGTCTATATAGGTGCAGTTTGCGGGCAAAACTATTTGCTTTAATCCGTTTGACCAAAAAGCGTGGTCACCTATCGATGTTATCGTGTCGGGCAATACCACTTCTGTGAGTGAGAAGCAATATGCAAACAGACGGTTGGGAATAGCGGTAAATCCGTCTTCAAACGTTACTTTTTGTAAAACGGTATTCCCTGCAAATGCACATTCTTTCAACACAACCATTTTATCGTTATGCGTATAAGGTACGGTTACTTCCGTAGCGGTTCCCACATATCCAACCAGCGCAATTTCGTAGGGCTTTTCTTCATTTGCATACCAGACAAAACCGTTTATATCCGTTTCAAAATTACTTATATCGGGTATTTCGGTATAAACCTTTTCGGCGTATTTCGCTACCGCTCCGTTGGAACCATAACCTTTGTCAAGTTGAATATCGGACAGATTATAAATTTCAATAATCTTTTGCGCCGCACGGAATGCGTTATTTTTTATTTTCAGCAGAGTTTCGGGAAGTGTCAATTTTAAAATTCCGTAGCAACCGTCAAACGCGGCAGTATCGATTATCTCGACTCCGCCCAAATCTATTTCGTTTATACCCGTACAGGTGACAAACGCATAAAATCCGATAGTTTTAACGTTCTCGTGTAAAACGACTTTCGTTATAGAAGTGCACCGTGCAAACGTGGCGTATTTAACAACGTCCAGTTCTTCGGGGAAAGTGACTTCCGTCACAAGCTCGCCGCCTATATGCAAATCGTGTGCAAAGAAAGTGGGGTTTGAATAGCGCACTTCTTTATCCTCAAACTTATTTACATATGCGGGGTTGCGATAGATATTGTCAAATTGCTCTTCTTCCGTATAGCAGAAATCAATTTGACACCATTCAAGCAAAGTTCCCGTATAGTTTACGTAAGATATTTTTTCGCAGTTGTGAAATGCGTTTCTGTCTATAAACTTAATTCCGGAACCGATTGTAACCTTTTCCACCGATAAACAGTCGTAAAATGCTCCTTCGTCAATCGTTTGAACGGTATCGGGAATTATAATTTCTTTAATGCTTTCGTCATAGGCAAAGGCGTATCTGCCGATTTCGGTTATGCCGTCGGGAACGGTCAAAACACCGTCATTATCCAACATATCATTGCCAAGACAGTTTAATTTTGTGCCGGTTTGCACTTCCGACTTATCAATTTCCGTACCGTATTCATTTATTTGAACGTTGATAGAAGTTTTTGCGCCTTCGGCATACTCTGCGGATTTAACTTCTGTTCCGTCACTATACGTTATATTGGAAATCGTATATTCCGTTACCGTATCGTCTTTCGCCGCTTTTTTGGCATTAACTTTTACATAAACATTTTCATTGTTTCCTGCGTCTTCAAAGCTGTTGCAAGGGAACAAATTGGTTGTTCCTGCGTAGGAAATAGTCAGTCCGAGAATTGTATAATTTTCGGGGTTATCGAACTGCACACTGATATAAAATTCCTCGTTGCGGTAGGCGCTGTATTCGGCTTGCACAGATACGTTTTCCGATACCTTTGCAGACATCGCTTTGACATTCGATTGGGTTGTTCCGGCCTGTGCGTTTGCCGACGCGGACATTCCCTTATAAACAACCGCATTTTTGTCACCGTCGATTACGGGCGAATCGCCATCATTGAAATTTTCCCTTAACGCAAGAGGCAGCGCAACGGCAAGTCCCGCCGCAACAACCAACGCAAGCGCAATCGGTATTACCGCCTTGCGTTTGAAACCGCCGAGCGCAACCGTCTTGCCATCGGAATACACTTCCGCTCCACCGCGACCGTTTAAATGCCCCTGAGCGCTTGCGGCGTTAACGACTTTATCGTAAACGTCGGGAACGAGGCGGTCGCTTTCTTTTTCTATTTTTTTCAACAAATCTTTCTCTTTCATGTTTTTACCTCTAATCCTGCAATGCTTTACTCATTTTCCGAGTTGCACAGTTAAGCTTGTAAGTCACCGTAGAAAGCGGCATTCCGAGAAGTTGCGCAACCTCGCGGCGTTTATATCCCGCAGACGCAACTAAAATTAAAACTTCAAACTCGTCCTCCGTCAAAATTTTGCGCGCAAGATCTATTAAAAGACTGTAATCGTCGGGCTGTACCGTACCGAAAACGTCCGCACTTTGATTTTCGTCAACATAGGCTTCATGCTCGCGTTTCTTCTTTAAATTCAAAGCCTCGTTGCGGCTGATTCTCTTTATCCATGCCGCAGCGTCCGTACCTGCTCGGTAGGAGTTTACATTATTTATTACCTTTAAATAGGTTGATTGCATAACGTCTTCCGCTAAATGAAAATCTCTTAAAATGGACAGCGCCGTATAATACACTGCCTTTTTTGTTTTTTCGTATATGCCTGCAAACGCGGACATATCCCCGTTTGCAAGATTTTTCATAAGCCCGTCAAGTGACATTTAAATTTTTCTCCGATATATCGTAATTTTAGCGCTTTCATAATATAAAACAATTCTTATTACAGTTTTTTCAGTAAAAACGTAAAATATTTTTTCACAACTAATAAATTATGGTGTTACCCATAGAGGCTACTTCGCCTTCGGCTCCGTGCGACCGCTACGCGGGCGGGCGAACCGACACCCGCAAAGCGGGCGTGGTTCTCGCCCAAGGCGCATAAAAATTCCGCGACGGCAAATCGCTGTCGCGGAATTTTGGTGCACCTTCAGGGACTCGAACCCAATTCAAGGCATAAAAAACAGCTACTTTTAAGCCATTTTTCATAAAAAACGCTTAAAAACAGCCATTTTTTAAACTTATGCCCCAATCGTGCCCCAAAATTTTTAAACAAAAAACCTACGTTACCCAAGTGACTCTTGAATTAAATTCAAGGGTCATTTTCTTTAAAAATTCCATTGTTGCGCCATAGCCTTTGCAATACCGTTGAATGTCTTCGACCTATCTTCCGCCGACCGGTGACACCCTACCCAACTCGGCGCAGCTGAACGACGATTACGCTCTTTGCATAGCGGCATTAAATACGGCAACCCCCTCAACCATAACAAAGTTTATTTGCTATAATCGTCGCCGAAATCATACGGCTGTATTACTTGACTATACGGCGGAAGCGCAGCTGATTTCATTGCGCGCGGATTTTCAATACATATTCTCTTACAATACGGATAATTATAAAAGAACATAAAAAATTCTCGCGCCACTCTCTGCTTTTCAAATCGCTCTTCATTTATATACCCGGTGGACTTATTACAGAAATTACTCGCCCCCGCTACTGAAAGATATGTACAAGGTGGATGAGCAATAATTAAATCATAATAAAACGGCTCAACGGTCTTTAAATGCTCGATGACATCGCATTTTATATGCCACTCCCGGTGACCGCCACTACAGTCTTTTATATCGCAGCTGAAAGCCTCGTGACCCATTTCTCTAAACGCTATGCATACGCGCTGACTTTCTTCACACGCTACCAACACTCTCATTCGTTTTTATCCTCTTTATCAAAAATCGTTGTTTGCTCAGGTTCATCAAAGAAATCGTCGCCGACCTCTTCCGCAAGCAAAATATGCTTTGCCTCTATCTCTGCACGCCTACTTTCAAGCACACGTTTCAAATTGCCTTTGGATATGTAATGCCAAAACGGCAACCTTTCAAGTATTTCATCAAGGTTTTCTATTCTGAACGTTGGCTTTTCGATTTCCCTAAGCGTTGATATAATTTGCTCATAACGCAAATCAACTTCCGCCTGAATAATATCCTCGCACTCACCGAAATTATATAAAAGCCCATAGCCTTGTATCATTCGGCGATTATGAAAAGCTTCATACAATATCCAAAATGTTTGCTCATTATATAGGAAAACTCCCTTATCCTCATCGAACGCGCCTTTGAACGCATACTTGAACACTTCGTGATAATGCCCCTCGCTATTACTCATCTGACAATCGTAACCGAGTTTTAATTCTTCAAGCGCCTTTACCGTTACACGTTCGCCATTTAAAAGCAAAAACCAAAGTTTTTGAATTAGTATTTCAAGCGAGCTGAACCTATTTTTTAAAATTCCGTGGTCGAAACTGTAAGGATTGATTATCGTCTTTATAAGCTCCAAGCCCTTCTTAAATAAAATCATGCAATGAAAATGCGGGTGAAATTCTTTCGTCGTTTCATTCTGCGTTATCTCTAAACCGCGAACCGCTCCCGCATATCCATACACTAAAAAATCAATGCTCTTTACTTTACGTTTACCCTTGAAAAATTCAAGCATATACGGAAATTTTTTATACATTTTATCTATCGTCGACAATAATTTATCACCCGCGCAATTCGGCACCGACAACACCAGATGAAAGACTTCATAATCCTTCCGTAACTCATCAAGTTGCGGAGCAAATCGCGCTTGCCTTTGGTCTGCCATCATTTTTTGACAATTCAAGCAAAACTTATCTCGGCAAAGATTTATTCGCTTTATGTCTTTAATTTTCAATTTCAAATATGTATCTAAATCGAAATACTTACAGCAATTATAAATATTTGAACTTTTACTTAACCATTTCGACCGCTTTGTTTCCAAAAAACCTTTATCGCTATGCTTTCGCTCTGACAAATACTCATTCAATTCATCAGGTATATCTATATCCTCGGGAATATCCCCGCCTTCCGCTTGAAATCTATCAAGATAAAAATCAGCGATTTGATAATTATAACGAGTATTCTTTTTAAGCTCTTCAAAATGCTCTTTTTTTAACTCATTATCAACCGACATACAACCCCTTTTTATTTACCGCAATAAACTGCGTGAGCCGACTTGTTTCTATTATTTCAAGGCATTACCCCAGCCGCGCGCCAAAGGCGCGCGGCCGAGGCAATGCGACAGCCATTTTAAGGCACGGCAAGCCGCGCCTTTCGCCGAGAAACGCGAACCGAACCGCCGTCCGTTTTCTTGCTTTTTCACCCGCAACTTTACGCGCCCCGTTATCAAACTTTGCCTCGCCCCTCACGGGGTCTTCGGTAAGGAACGCTACCGCTCGCCATGCGTTTTAGAAACAGTCCGCCCATTTCCGTCTTATCCGTTCGCCAAAAGCTTGCGTACAAGCTCAATCTTCTCTTGCTCCGACAATTTCCCCGGTGGTTTCTTCTCTTCCGCCTTATCTGACTTTTCAGCTTTAGCAAGTGGATGCTGCTGGACATACCGTTGAATACCCTCGATTGTCAAATCGCCCTCTTCTTGCTCTATGTACTCATAGCCGCGCTTTTCAATGCCGTAAAGGAAATAAGGCACACCGCTAAACGAATTATAATAATCAAACACGTCGCCCCACACGCGCAATTTTCCACGTTCTACAAGCTTCACCTTTAATTCCTTTGTATCAAAGCCAAAGCTTGAAAGCTCTTTCAAAGTGTTTGCAAGCTGATTATGTATACACAAAAAATCCCAACGTTGGCGCTTCCAGAAAAACAAAAAACGCTTTACGCTCGACTTCAACATAAAATATCTATCGATAACCAAGCCGCGCAACGCTTTATCCAAATCGCCGCCTACTTGCAAATCGAAAATTATCGTTATCAAATTATGTCGGCAATATTTAGCCAACAAACGTAAATATCTGTCTAAACTCTGCCAGTCGCGGCAATATGCGAGAACATCGACCTCATGCAAGAACACAACCGAACCGCGCGGTAAATACTGCACGTCGTATTCGTCATTCGGCAAGCCCAGCCGCTCCAAGTCAATGTACCAAGTTTTAATTCCTCGGCGGCGGTCTAACGTTATGGAAGGACTACTGAAATACAACGTTTTGTCGACGTTGAGTTTTAATCCAGTGCCCTCAAAATAGCGCATAGCAAGGTTTTTACCTTGCTCATACCGCCATTTGCGCCAGTACTTATAATCAGTACGCAAAATCGCGCATGCAGACGAGGTCTTACCCGCGCCTTGACAACCGTTGATTGCATATAGCCCCGGTGGAAACGGAGCTTTTTTTAATTGCCGAGTTAAATTCAAAACTTTTTACCTTTCTCACTCTCTGCACGCAATCGCTTATCAAAACGCGCATACTCACTCTGTAAAACTTTCAGCGCCGTTTCAATGCCTTGATTAAAGCGCTTTACAAGCTTTATCTTCTTGCGCCCTTTCAGCGCTTTAAATTCGTCTTTATCCTCTATATCTTCGCCGCCTTCCAATAGCGCAGCTGAACACTCGGGCAAGCACTTTTGCTTTTTTAAATACTTAATATGTTTCCGCCGAATTTCCGCTTCAACGGTTTTGAAAAACAATTCGATTTCTATCACTTGTCACCTCTTATCTTTCGTATAAGCGATACTATGACCGAAATAACGAAAAGAACCGCTATCACAATTCCAACTCCAAAAATAACATTTCCGAGCCAATTAGGAATATGTAAAAAATCTGCTATCCAATCGCCGACACTTTTAAAAAAATTTAACGTTACTCTGAAGAGCCATTCAAATAAACCCGCCAGCTCATTAGTATTTGTATTACCTGCAACGTTATCAGCTTGTCCTATATCGCAAACCGCACCGAGATTAAATGTTTGCCCTTCGCTTTCAAATTTCAACCGCAAAATAGCTACATCCGTCACAATTGTTTTATTTACAACTGTAATTCCACCGGGAACACCGGTAAGTGTTTTTTTTGAATAATCCGTCTCGCAAAATCTCAAAACCCACTGTTTACTGCGCAAATTTGACAACGTATCAGATGACAAGCTTTCCGTACTAATAAACTCATCAATATCTTGAATACGTTCCCATTCGTATACTTTTGCGAACCAGCCGTCGGCAGAACTACTACCCTTTTGAGTACCAGTCAAATCAACAACACGTTCAACTTTTTTTCCATAGGAAACACTACCCGAACCACCTTTTTCATATGATTGCGAACAGTACCTTACAGTTGCTTCAAGTAAAGTATCAATTTGTTTATCTGTAGAAAACGCAACATAATGGCTATGACAACTACTTTTATACCATTTAAAGCCGTTACTATATTCGAGATAATCAAAGTAAGGATTAACAATTTCAATCGTTTCAGTATCCTTACAAAAGTAAGAAACACCGCCGTCTTCAATAACGACTTTAAACTGCTTACCCACACTAAAAGCCTTGCCAGTGATTATACTTTCGTCAGATGACCCCGTATCGATACTGTCATCGTAATCGCGATATATAGCCGTAATATTGTAATAATGCTCTTTGGCAGCTGATACCCTTGCGCCGTCTACACGATATTTTTGCAGAACGCCCTCACGATTTAAAAGCGTTAAATTAAATAAAGCCGTATCGTCTACACTTTCCGACAACGACATATTTATTTCCGTCGCGGTCAGTGGCTTAACAAGGGCAGAGGGCTGATAAACGTACAAAAACAATTCGCCGTCCGTGCTTTCCGCAATTTGAATTACGTGTAAACTGTAATCGTCGTTAACGTTCGGATAATCGTTAAAGTCAAAACTTTCGTCTTTTCTCAAATCGTCCAAAACGTTGCTGTAATTACTTGTGGCGGCATAGGTAACCCCCACACCGCCAAGTAGTAAAACAGCTATTAAAACGACCATACAGAGGAAACTTTCAAATATATGTAAATATAAATGCTTTTTCATATGGTCACCTTAATTGAATTAAATTACAATATGTTCGGGGGTTGATACTCCCGTAGGCGGGACAGCCATAAGCTGTAACGCTTCCTCGGAAAAATACATATCCTCGATGTCCATAAACGTATACATTTCCTCACCCTGATAGTAACAAATTACTGTAACTCTTACAGTTGCAAAATAGTCACCGGGGGAAATCTCCGTAATGTAACGCGAAAAACGTTCCTCGGTGATATAATTTGTTTGAGAAAGAAACCAATCCTCATATGAAATAGCACCCGTTACATTTTTTATAGGTCCTAAAACGCTCTCGGTATCACCGTATTCCTCAAGAACCCAATCACTGAAACCTGAATTTACTTCCAATGTAACCGTTGCGGAATATGCATCGGGAACAACCGAATAACAATCGTCGGTATACAAATCACTGAAAATATCCAAATCTTCGTGATAACCTATATCGAAATTACCGCCGTCAAAAATATAGGAGTAACGCGCAAGGTAATCAATGTGCGTTGTCGATTTAAGCGCCGAATTTGCGCGGCTTACCGCCTCGACTATAATCGTATCGCCGAAAGGCTGTAACACCTCATACGTAAGCTCAGGAGCGTAATTCGCGCCCGCCGTAAACGCAACATAATCGCTTAATACTTTGCCCTGCGACCATTCGTTACCCGCAAATTTCCACGTCCAGCCCGTACGCTTATTCGTAGTGTTCAAGGGAGTATATTTCGCCGTCAAAACGCCCGCTTCGATAGCCTCGTCGGATATGCCGTACGCGGCGTAATCGTCCGCCGTAAGCGCATACGAAACGATTGAAATATTGTCCTCGCTTGTATCGTCGGGCGGAAGTGTTTCAACTCCATACCCCCAACCGTTGAACCAATTCATAAATTTACTCTCGGTAAATCCTCTCGAACCGACAGCACAAGCGACAAAAACTCCAAAACAGAGTAAAAGAGCTAAAAAGCCGAAGAATGTTCTCTTCCTCATTATCTACCCCCTCTGACCGACTTTACACCGTTACTGAAAGAACGTCTTTCAGCTGCAGTTTTAAACGAACAACGTTTACCCGCTTTTGCCGCGGCATATGCTTTACCAGCCGCGTGCGCTTTCTTTTCTTTAATCGAATATTTCGGCATTACTTATCCCCCTCGCCTACATAGCTCTTTAACTTTTCCCTTTCCGCGTCGGTCAGCATTTCGCCGTTCAAAAGCTTTTCGATGAGCGTGTTTTTGTCGTCGTCCGCCGTTACGGGAATATCCATTTTGTCAAGCAAATGCGTAAGCAACTTTTTGTCTCTGTCATCTGCTTTCAGCCTTATACTTTCGCCCGCTACTTCCGCCGTAAGCGAATAATAAAACCTTTGCTCGCCCTTGTCCGTTTTAAACGTTTTCTTTTCTACGTTTACTACTATTGTCATAAAAAACCTACCTTTCCCCGTGTTGCCGTTAGGTCAGCAAAATTTTTTATTTCAACGAGCTTGCGCCCAGTGATTACTTAAGAAAATCAAAAATTGAAATTTGATTATTTATAAGATTTATTTCGCGGTTCACACTTTGAAAAGTTCGCCCATATTTAAATCCTTGACTTACTATTTCCTCATCATGCGAAAGCTTCTCAAGTTCAGCCCACAATTCGGGATATTCTTTCGCAAAATTAGCAAATCGCTCAACCGAATTGTTTGGACAAAACCAACAACCGCCGCGAGAAAACTTGCCATAATCAGGTGATAAAAGTCCATAAGGTCGACAAATTCCATACGTATCATTTTCAACAAAACCAAATTCAGCAAGTACGCTTCTACTATTTGATTTTAATCTTATAAGCCTTTCAGGTTCATCAACCGCAATTCCAATGATTTGTTCATACTCATCTACAACATTCTTATAAAAATCTTTGATAGGTCGAATTTTTAAAGCACGATTAGCCGCACACATACCGCCAATTAACCAACCACACTTTTTACCTACACGCTCACTAACCTTACTTCTTGTTATGCGATGATTAAAAATAGATAAATAATCATCTTTTGCCCTTACGACTTCCACTTGATAACCCATTTTTTGAATAATAGGAATTGCCGTTTCATAAACCCACTTAATGTGCTCAGGGTTCTCTCCGCTTATATTGCGCGAATGGTCAAACATAACTTCGCTAAATATCACACCGTCGAGTGGTATTCCCTTTTCATAACACAAGACAATACTTGCCGAACTATCTTTACCACCACTCCACGATAAATAACGCTTCATTAGAAAAACCTCAAAGTTTTCAATCTGTAAACATTATATAACCAAGTTTTCAAATTGTCAACCGCTAAACACACAAAAATTTACGCTATGAAAACAAATTTTTTAAAATAAATGATAAAATCAATGCAGGAGGAATTATTATGCGACTTAAAGAACTGAGAAAACAAAGAAATATCACACAATCAGAATTAGCAAAATACTTGGGTGTAGTAAAAAGCACAATAAGCTTATATGAAAATGAAAACAGACTTCCAGACATTGAAACGATTAACAAATTAGCAGACTACTTCAATGTAACCGTTGATTATCTTTTAGGACGAGAAACGCTCGCCGCCGGTAATTTACCCGAAGGCGCAGCTGAAACAAAAAAAACAAGCATTACCCCCATTGAGGAGCAAATGCTTGATATTTTCAGAGAGATAGGAAACAAACACGGCAAAGAAGCGCAAATGGCTTTAATCACAGTCGCCGAAAAAATGCTTTAATACAAGGAGTTTTTTATGAAAAATTTAAAAAAAATTTTAATATATGTAATTGCTTCATTATTTTGTATATTTATATACGCATTTACTGGGTGTAATGATAACAACAGCGACACAAATCAAAATTCAGAAACACATAATCTATTAACCACTTTAAACAGCTCAACTATTTCAGATTATTATGCTTCAGGTACTACTATTCATATTACAAATCAAGGTGCAGTAACACTAATATTAGACGACGACAGTAATGGCACTGGATTTTCTTGGAACTTATCCGATTGCAATTTTAAAACATCAACTGAATATGCAGTAAAATTTACAGATTTATCTATTTCAGGCTTCAGTTTAAAAACCCCTAATAATGCAGCCTTAGAATTGTATTGGGCAGATTCAACATATCAATTCTTAAAATACTTTAATACAAAGAACCATAATTTTGAAACTACTACAAATTTTCCTGATAACTATTTGTTTTTAAATACTTTTACATATGAAACATATGAAATAAGATTTAAATTTAATTATACAAATATTATTAATGCAACAACTAAACGCTTATTTTTTAATTTCACAGGTATAGAACTTAATGGAATAGTTTCCTTTGATAATCTTTCTATATATGAAATTAGTTAAAATCTATTTTTAAAATTACCTAACTAATGTTAGAAAAAGCGTGACTTAAAAATAAGCAAACAAGCATTCATATATTAAAATACCCTTGAATTATTACTCAGGGGGAAAAATTATTGAACGAAACACTTATCACACTCGCAAGCAAGCTTATACTTGCAAGCACATCGGGCGACCAAATGAACGTTGACACTATCAGCAACGAACTATCAGCCGCCCTTACATCTCAAAAAGACAAAGGCGAACAAAATTCACCATTTGACTTTTATCTTGGTAACGTAGGCTTTTTGAAATTTACCAACCAGGAGATTTTAAAATTGCCTAAAACTTTTAGAAAAGAATTCAGAATTCAAGGCTGTACAGCACACATACGAAAACGCAAAAGCGGCAAGCATACATTTAACTACGAAATAAGATACCGCCGCAACGGATATTACGTAGAAGTTTCTGCCAACAACATTGAAGAAGCTAAGCGCAAATTCATTGAAAAGCTTAACGCAGCTGACAAACTGGGCTTATCAACAGTAATATCCGTTCCGACAACTTTTCACGAATTTGCAACCTATTACTTCGAAACGTTTTGGAAACGCACAGTAACCGAGCTGACATATACCAACGAAATGTATCGATACAAAAATCACATTCAACCAATATTCGGCTCAATCGAATTAAAAAAGATAATGCCAGCTCACTGCCAAAAACTGCTCGATGACAAAGGTATATCAAAGACAAGCGACGAAATTTATTCTGCACTAAGTAAAATATTTAAGTCCGCCATAAAGCACGGAATTATAACTCATAACCCGCTTGACCTTGTCGTGCATACCAAACACGAACGAGAACACGGAAAAGCATTGACGAAAGACGAAGAAAAACTTTTGCTCGATGACGTTAAAAATTCACGCTATCAAGTTTTATTTGCTATTGCTCTTTATACCGGACTTCGACCGAACGAATACAAAACTGCAACCGTTGACGGCAGTTTCATTACTGCAGTAAACAGCAAACAAAAAAACGGCAAAATCGCATATAAAAAAATTCCGATAACCCCCATGCTCAAACCTTACTTGAACGGAGTTACGGAATTAAAATTCCCGCGCATTGAATATATGCGGGATAAAATGAAAGATATATTGCCGAACCACAAACTTTACGATTTGCGTACTACCTTTTATACACGCTGTAAAGAATGTGGAATTGCCGACGTTGCAATTAAAAAATTCGTTGGTCACTCTCTCGGCGGTATGGCTGATACATACACCGATTTGTCAGATGAATTTTTAATTCGAGAAGGAAACAAACTCAATTACTGATTTATGCCCCAAAACGTGCCCCAAAACGCAAAATAAAACTACATGTTGACTTATAAAAAACACGAAAAAAGCCCGAAATTCGTGCAAAATTGCTTGAAAATCGGACTTTTTGGTGCACCTTCAGGGACTCGAACCCTGGGCCCACTGATTAAGAGTCAGTTGCTCTACCAACTGAGCTAAAGGTGCATTTTCTATTATGTATCCGCCTTTGTATTTTCGGCGGGAGTTTGTATTTTGGTGGTCCATCCGAGATTCGAACCCGGGACACCTTGATTAAAAGTCAAGTGCTCTGCCAACTGAGCTAATGGGCCAAATTGAAATCAGAGTTTGGCTGGGGTGGCAGGATTTGAACCTACGAATGCGGGAATCAAAATCCCGTGCCTTACCGCTTGGCGACACCCCAACGAAA
>CAMWWH010000016.1 GCA_947177975.1 uncultured Clostridia bacterium
TTACGATAACGGCAAGCGGCAATTTCACGGGCGAAGTTACGGTTGAATTTGCAATAGAGCCCATGAACATATACGCCGTAGTTACGGCGCACGGTGCGGCGGCGGGTAGCGTAAAAGCCGCGACAGCCGAAGCGTTCGACGTGTCCGACAACAAACTCGAAGGCGTAGAGTTCAGATTTGTTTATATCAACGGCGACGGCGAGGAATCCGAAGAGGTACCGCAGACGGTAGGTACGTACACCGTTAAGGCTCTGCCCGCAAGTGCTAATTACAGCCTTACGGAAGAGGCGAGTGCAACCTTCGTCGTAAGCGCCGAAGCGACTACGGTAACCGTAGAGCTCGACGACTGGATTTACGGTACGCCCGCTCAGCCCGTTATAACGGTAAGTCTCGGCGACTCGTCCAAGGCGGTTATAACCTATTACGAATTCAGCGACACGGAAATGACCGAGCCGCTCGACGGAAAGCCCGAAAACGTCGGTAAATACCGCATTAAGGTCTATATCCCCGCAACTTCCCAGTACTCGGAAGCAGTGGACAGCGCGGTATTCGAAATCGAGGCTAAGGAAATTACCGTAAGCGGTATCAAGGCGCTCGACAAGCAGTTCGACGGCACTGCTGCGGCACAGCTCGATTTCAGCGAGATAACTATCAACGGTCTTGTCGGCGACGATACGCTAACGTTAATCGCAATCGGTACTTTCGACGGCGTTGACAAGGGTCAACATTCCGTTACCGTCAGTGACATAACGATAAGCGGCGACGCGGCGGCGAACTATACGGTTGCCGAATATACCGAAGAGATTACCGCAACAATCGAAAGACGTCAGGTAAAAGTGAATATCACCGCAAACGGCGGTTCGGCGGGCTCTGAAATCGAGGGCGCAACCGCTCAGGTTGTCGACGCCGACGGCAACGTTATCGATACGGAAGTAACGTTTACGTATACCGACAAAAACGGCGACGAAGTGGACGGTATCCCTCAGGAGCGCGGCACTTACACGGTAACGGCTGAAATTCCCGACGAAAACTACGAACTGACGGGTGAAAATACGGCAGTATTTATCGTCAGCGCATATCCGAACAAGATAACTTCGTTCGAACTCGAAGGCTGGGTATACGGTTCGCCCAATACTCCGACTGTTACGGCTGACCACGGACAGGATACGGCAGTATTCACTTATTATGCGGTGGACGGCGAAGGCAACCTGACCGAGCTTGGCAGCGAACAGCCTAAAAACGTCGGCAACTACAAAGTGGTAGCGACCGTTCCTTCGACCGACGATTACGCAGGTGCAACAGCAGAAGTAACGTTTACTATAAGCAAAAAGGAAATCACGCTCGGCGGCGTAACCGCGGAAGGCAAGATTTACGACGGCACCGCAGACGCGACGCTCGGATTTGACGACGTAACGTTCGTCGGACTCGTTTACGAAGACGAACTTACGGCGACCGCAACGGGCACGTTCGACGGCGTAGATGCGGGCAGCCACTCGGTAACCGTTACCGAGATAACTATCTCCGGCGACGCGGCGGCAAACTACGAGCTTATTACTACCCAGCTTATAATAGAAAACGTTGAAATCAGTGCCAAGACGGTTTCCGTCGAGATTTCCGTCACGAACGGAGTCGTCGGCAGCGTGGCTTTCGTGGTTGAAGTGAAAATACTCAACGACGGCACCGAGATTGAAACCGATTACTCGCTTGTTTATTACGACGGTGAGGACAACGAACTCGAAAGTGCTCCCGAGAGCGCAGGCGCATACACCGTGGAAGTAGTATTGCCCGAGGGCAACTACGTGCTCGGCGGCGCTTGTACGGCTGAATTCGTAATAAGCGCGAACGCGAACTCCGCGTCTGTCGAGCTTGAAAGCTGGACTTACGGCGAGCCTGCTTCTCCCGAAATCACGGTAGACTTCGGTGAAGACACGGCTGTCGTTAAGTACTATTCGGTTGACGAAAACGGCGAAACAGACGAAGAACTCGAAAGCAAGCCCGAAAACGTCGGCAAATACCTTATAAAGGTATCGGTCGAGGCAACTACCGAATACGCAGGCGCAGAGGCAAGCGCGCAGTTTGAAATTACCCCGAAAGAAGTCAAAGCGGTAATTACCGTCGTCGACGGACTTTTCGGTGAAAACGAAGCTGCGGCAAGCGCAAAGGTTGTGGATTTACTCGGTAACGAAGTCGAACTCGAAGTAACCTTAACGTATACCGACGCCGACGGCAACACTTCCGATGAAGTTCCCGAAGCGGTAGGCGAATACGTCGTTACTGCGGCGATAAGCGACGGTAACTACAATTTAACCGAAAATACGGCTAAACTGACGATAAGCGCGACGGGAAATACGATTACCGAATTCGTTCAGGACGACTGGACTTACGGCGCACCTGTCGAGCCCGTCCTCGAAGCGGCATACGGTGCGGAAACCGCGCAGTACAAGTATTTCGAGATAGGCGGTAACGGCTTTAAAACCGAGCTTGAGGGTATGCCTCAGAACGTCGGTAATTACCAAATAGTCGTAATTATCCCCGCTACGGCCGAATATACGGCGGCAACGGCATACGTTCAGTTCTCCGTATTACCTAAGCAGGTAACAGTTGAAATCAGCGTATACGGCGGCGCGGCTAACGGCAACGCTGGCAGCGTATCCGCAACGGTTATCGGTTACGTAGGCGAAGTTGCTCCCGAAGTAACCTTCACTTACGAAGACGGCGAGGGCAACACCTACGAAGAAATGCCCCGCGACGCAGGTACTTATACGGTTATCGCGGCGATAGCAGACGGCAACTACACGCTTACGGGCGTTAACGCCGCTGAATTTATCGTCAGCGAAAACGTTAACTCCGCAACCGTAGAGCTTGAGGGCTGGACGTACGGCGAACCCAATACGCCTGTAATCAATGCCGATTACGGCTTGGGTACGGCGGTCGTTACCTACTATAAACTCAATGAAGACGGAGAGGTTGCTGAAGAGCTTGAAGGTGCACCCGAAAACGTAGGCAACTACCGTATTAAGGTTTACATAGCCGCAACCGTCGTGTACGAGGCGGCAGAAGCGAGCGTAGAATTTACGATTTCGCCCAAGCAGGTTCTTGTGGATATCGACGCGGTGAGCGACTATATCGGCGAAGTACAGCCCGCAACGGCACAGATAACCGACTTCGAGGGCGAGCCCGTTGAAGTTGAATTTGCTCTGACCTACGTTGCGGAAGACGGCACTGTATACGAAAGCCTTCCCGAGGTGGCGGGCAAGTATACGGTAACGGTTACGATTGCCGACGAGAATTACAAGATTATCGGCAAAAACACACAGCCTCTCACGATTTCGATGCTGGGCGGCTTAAAGGAAAACGTTTTTGTATTAGTCGTTGAAGACTGGACGTACGGCAGTCCCGTAGAACCCGCGATTGAACAGGTTGACGAGGAAACGCCTCTTTACGGCGCCGAAACGGTGGTTTACACGTACTATATGGCGGACGATTTCGAATTGCTCAATCCTCTCGTGGGTATGCCCGAAAACGTCGGCTCGTACGTCGTTGTTGCAAGCATTAAGGCTGATATGCTCGAGGCGTACGACGGCGCAAGTCAGAGCGCGGCTTTCAGCATTTTGGCTAAGGAAGTAGCGGCGGTCATAGATATTCCCGAGTCGATACAGGTTCCCAACGGCGTCGATGCGCTTGAAGAAAGCGTGCCCGCAAAGGTAACAATCGAAGGACTTGCGGAAGTTGACTGGCAGTTCGTAACGATAACCTACGTATCGACAGACGGAAAGGGATACGAAAGTGAAGAAGCTCCCGTGGAAATCGGTAAATACAAGGTTGTAGTAACTTTAAGCTCCGAAAACTACGCGCTTGACGAACTCAGTGCAACGGTTGAATTCACCATTGCAAAGAAGGCTGAAGATCCCAACGAAGGCGGCAGTATCGAGCTTCCCGACGACAGAGAATTCTATTTTATAATCGACGTCGTTACCGATACAAGCTACGACTTAGATGGTATGAGCATAGGCAGAAAGGCTCTGCTTTGGGAAATAATCGACGGCATGGTATCCGATACCGAATTTACCGGTAGCTTGAAGACAACGCTCACGTTCAAAGTACCCGATGAAATTGCCAACCGCATATACAAAGACGGCGTTGACCTCAAAGTCGTACATCAGAAATTAGGCTTGTATATAATCGATGAAGACGGCAAGCCCGTAAGTCTGGACTTCACGCCGTTCGTCGCAAAGTCCGCGTCGGGTGACGGCGGAGTGCTTATGGTTAAGGTTGAGTACGAAGGCACTTTCCCTGCGGAATTCGTATTCAACGACGCAAGTTACAGGGCTCCCAAAAACGGATTGCCTTGGTGGGTATGGCTGTTGATAGCAATCGGTATCGTGCTTGTGCTTGCTACTATAGCTCTTATCGTGGTTATGGTACTTAAAAAGAAAAAGGTTGCAACGTCTACCGTGTATATCACTCAGGAAGACGAGGCGACAAAGCGTAAGCTTGCCGAACACGAACAGAAGATAGAAGAGCTTATGAACCGTGACGACGGCGGATTCGGAACTGTAGTAAACCCCGACGATTACGACGCATAAGAAATAAATGAAGTAACGGAAAAAGTCCGCGGCGATTTGTTCGCCGCGGACTTTAATATTTATGCTTGACTTAAAAACAAATAGTCTGTAAAATTGTGTCCATGGATATTCGGATATTAAAGTGGGTTCACGAGGTGTTCCACGACCAGATGTGGCTGAACTATATTATGAAATACCTAACATATATCGGCGAGTTCGGTATAGGCGCAATCGTGAGCGCAATAATACTTTTCATATTCAAAAAGACACGCTGGGCGGGAGTGGCGGTCGGCGTTGCTTTCGTTCTGGACGTGCTTGTGGTAAACGTAATTTTAAAACTCAGCGTAAACCGTGCCCGTCCTTGGCAGTCGTATCCGAACTTGGGCTTTCATGAATTTCACAATGCGATAGGTGTAAGAGAGCCGACCGATTCGTCGTTTCCGTCGGGACATACCGCGGCGCTGTTTGCGGCGGCGGTTGCTCTTGTTATGTATTTTAAGGTAAAGGGATTGCCTGCGCTCGGAGTTGCGTTACTTGTTGCAATTTCGAGAATATATCTGTGTATGCATTATCCTTCCGACGTTCTGGGCGGCATATTAATAGGCTCGGCTTGCGGGGTTGCGGGTTACTTTTTAATGAAGTTGGCAAAAAAGTATATCTTGCCGAAATTTGTTAAAAAAGAGCCTGCGAAAGAACTGCCCGAGGAGGCTCCGCCCGAAGAAGAGCGTATCGATTAGAAAACCGTTACGGTTAGATATTATTGACAAAATAATACAAAAAGTGCTAAACTGAAAAACGAAAATTTTTTCGGACGATTAAGAGGTTGCGTAAGATGACAAAAGGTAAGATTAAATTCGGGTTTGATATCAAAAAGCGTATTTTGCCCGTTATCATTCTGTCGATTTGCGCACCTTTGATTTTATACGTTGCAATTCCGTTTGAAATATACGCCAACAATATGGACGAGTTTCTCTTTTCCTTGTCCGACTTTTTCGTTTGGTGTGTACTGTTCGGCTTTCTTCTTGCGGCGGTCATTGCGTGCGGCGTGATTTTTTTACCCGAAAAGGCTTACAGAATAGTCTATGCGCTGATATTGTCCGTATCGTTAATGCTCTTTTTGCAAGGTACGTTTTTGAATTTCGGAATAAATTCGCTTTCGGGCGACAAGCTTGGTTCCGCGTCGATACATATCGGACTGAAAATTTTAGACTTGTTTATCTGGATAGTGGTAATTGCCGCAGCGGTCGTGCTTTCGCTCATTAAAGACACTAAGGGCATTATCACAATAATTGCGGTCATTCTTTCAATAGTCATTGTGGCAACCCAGATTATCAATCCGCTGACAAATACAATTAACCACCCCAACGTGTTTTTAAGCAGAATAAATCGTCTTGAAAAGGAAAACAGCAATTTCAAAAACGAAGTTGTAACTTGTGAAAACCTCACGTCCGTTTCAGGTAATCGAAATATTTTCTACTTTGTTATCGACAGATTTGACGAATACTTCGCCGAAACCGCATACGAAAAGCGACCTGATATTTACGACAATCTTGACGGCTTTACCTGGTTCAAGGACAATCTGTCTTTATACGGACACACGTATCCCTCGGTAGCCTATATGCTTACCGAACATCCGCTTGATTTAAAGAATTCGAGAAAGGAGCATCTTGATAACGTATACGTCGGTAACAACACGCTTTCCGTGCTTAACGATAACGGTTACAGCGTTAACCTTTACACTCAGGACTATTACGCATACAACACGGCTTGCACTTTGCCCGACTACGTAAAAAACGTATCGGTTGCAAAGCGGTTCGAAACGACGCGTCCTATGGAATTGACGCGTTGTATGCTGAATACTGCGACAATCCGTTGTCTGCCGCTGTTCCTTAAAGACGTGGCGTACGGAGTCAACTCTAATACGTTTAACGAGTGCGTAACGTGCGTGGGTGAAAACGGATACGACGGGTACTTGACTGAAAACGATACCGTTTACAAACAGGCGGCGGAGGCAACCTTTGCAAAAAGCGACGATAAGAATTTTTCGTTTATACATATAGAGGGATGTCACGACGTTTACGTCGATTATATTACAAAGCCTATTTCCGACCGCCAGAAAAACGAAATAACGGCGTCGGTGGAAAACAGTTTCAGGGTTGTCAACGAATATATCAGAGTTCTTAAAGAAAACAATCTGTACAAAGACGCGACCATAATAATTACGGGCGACCACCCCGCACCCATAAACGACACTTCCGCGCCCGAAGGGGCAAAGCTCACGGCGTTGTTCTTCAAGCGTTCGGGTTACGACGGCACTCCGCTTGCGCAGTCTGACGCGCCCGTTGCGCACGAAAATATCTGGCCCGCTATAATGGAGTCGGAAAATATAACCCGCGACAACGAGGGGACGGGGCTTTTCGAAATTTCCGAAAACGACCCGAATCGCGAAAGAAAATATATCTGGCACACATATGTCAGTAATCAGTGCGACGAGTATATTTACTCGGTAAAAGGTTCGGGGAGAAATTTCGATAACTGGGAGCTTGTCGAACGCAATCACATTGACAGGTTTATAATGGACTGATTATGGATACAGTAATTTA
This sequence comes from uncultured Clostridia bacterium, assembly GCA_947177975.1. Taxonomy (GTDB): domain Bacteria; phylum Bacillota; class Clostridia; order Christensenellales; family Borkfalkiaceae; genus Coproplasma. The sequence goes on from CAMWWH010000016.1 coordinate 7,169, forward strand.
TTATTTATGTTTTCCGCTTGCATACCTTATGAAAGGACTTTGGTTGCTGGTAGGTAACTACGGCGCCGCAATAGTGCTTTTCACACTTGCAAGCAAAATAATATTGTTCCCCGTATCCGCCTGGATACAGAAAAATTCTATACTGATGGTAAAAATTCAGCCCGAGATTAACTTTTTAAAGGCAAATTACTCGGGCAATTTGGACGCTATTGCGGACGGACAGTCGAAGCTGTACAAGCGCGAGCATTATCACCCGATGCTTTCGCTCATACCTTTGGCAATACAGATTTTACTGCTTCTGGCGGTTGTATATATTATTTATAACCCGATGGGTTATCTTTTCGGAGTTTCGAACTCGACGGTAAACGCGCTTGCTAACCATATAGGCGCGGATACGGGCGAATCGGGTTTTCAGCTTGCGGTAATCCAAGCAATAAAAGACGGTACGATCAATGCGGCAACGCCTGTGGAGGGAATATCGGCAGCCGAGCTTGCGGACGTCATTTCAAAGGTTTCATCTTTCGAATTAAGCTTTTGGGGAATGAACCTGTGCAGCGTTCCTTCAAAGGTTTTGGGTTGGTATCTGCTACTTCCAGTGGTCGCGGGATTTTCTTCCTGGATAATGTGTTTTACTCAAAACCTTTCAAACGTTATTCAGCACGAGCAAGGTAAACTGAATAAGTACGGAATAATGGCGGTAAGCGTCTTGCTGTCGCTATATCTCGGCTTTTTCGTGCCGGCGGGCATAGCGGTATACTGGATTGCGAGCAACTTGCTTTCGATTGCACAAATGTACATACTTAACGCAATTATCAATCCGAAAAAATACGTCGACTACGAAATGCTCGAAAAGAGCAGAAAAGCCTTGGCGGATTCGAAGGCTTTCGGCAAAATGGACAAGAAAGACCCGCTGTATAAGCAGATGAAGGCGCGGCAAAGGCAAGATTATAAAAAATTTATGCACATAGTCAATAAGCATATAGTTTTTTATTCGGAAAAGAGCGGCTTTTATAAATACTATAAGGATCTGATTGCCGAGCTTTTAAAGCGTTCGAACCTTGTTATACATTACGTAACCAACGACTTCAACGACGTAATATTCGATATAGCAAAGGACGAGCCGCGTATAAAGCCTTATTATATCGGTTTAAAAAAGACAGCGCTTTTGATGATGTTGGTGGAAACGGATATTTTCGTTATGACTACGCCCGATTTAGACAAGTACTATTTAAAGCGTTCGTTTATTAAAAAAGATATCGAGTATATTTACGCTCCGCACGACACTATGAGTGCGCACCTCGGCTTTAACGACGGCGCGTTCGACTCATTCGATACGATGTTCTGCGTGGGTCAACATTTTGAGGACGAAATGCGGGCAATCGTCGCTCTGAAAAAACTGCCCGAGAAAAATCTTGTGGAATTCGGCTTTCCGCTTCTGGACAATTTAGTTGAAGCGGGGCGCAAGGAAAACGAGAACAGGACGGAAGGCAAGGTTAAAGAGATACTTATAGCTCCGTCATGGCAAGAGGACAATATACTCGATTCGTGCATAGACGAAATTATAAGCGGATTGTACGGCAAAGATTACAAAATTTCCGTAAGACCGCACCCCGAGTACGTTAAAAGATACGGCTACCAATTGAGCAAGCTGTTGGAAAGGTATGCGGACTACGACAAGGAAATGTTGTCGTTCGAACTTGATTTTTCCAATAATAAATCGATATATTCGTCCGACTTGCTTATAACCGACTGGTCGGGCATAGCCGCGGAATTCTGCTTTGCTACCGAACGCCCCGCGCTGTTCGTAAACACCAAGCCGAAGATTTCCAACCCCGAATGGGAGAAGGTCGGAATAACGCCCGTCGAGATGAAGTTGCGAAAAGAACTCGGAGTTGACGTTGAAAAGCAGGATTTGGGCAATATCGGCGAAACGGTAAAGGAACTTTTTGAAAATCAAGGCGAGTATAAAACCAAGATTCATAAGTATTATGAAAGCTTTACTTTCAATCACGGCAACGCAGCCGAAATCGGCGCGAAGTATATTTTAAAATCACTTTCACAAAAAAGAAAAAATTAAGAGGTAGACATTATGACTATAACACAACTGCTTTACATTGACCCTGCGGCGACGTCCGTATTGATCACTTCATTGACGGCGATAGTAGTCGCGGTCGGAGCTTCGGCAATAGTAATTTGGCGAAAATTAAAGAAAAAGGTTGACAAGACTTTGAAAATCGACCCCAACGCCAACAAGGAAGTAGAGGAAGAACTTGTTATTTTGGACGAGGAGACCGAACAAGCACAAGCTCAAACGGAAGAAAAGTGCGAAGAAGACAATGCGCCAGAAACTGAAGATGCGCCCGTTGAGCCTGAGGAAGTAACGCCTGCCGAGCCCGCGGAAGAAAACAAAGACGACGAATAAGCAAAGAAGAGAGTAGCAAGTGCTACTCTCTTTTTTTGGTTGAGGTGACGGGACTTGAACCCACGACCTTCTGGTCCCTAACCAGACGCGCTACCAAACTGCGCTACACCTCAGTATAAACGGTTAATTCGCGATTGCTTATTTATTATACTTAATTAAATTTTAAATGCCAAACGTTTTAGTGTCAAAATTCAAAAAAATTTAAATTATTTCGTCAATGATTGTTTTGTGAAAGCATTTACAATTATAAACTGTTATATTATAATATAAGATATGTGGCTTCTCGTTTTGCAAATTATACTCATAGGTTTGTCGCTTGCAATCGACGCTTTTGCGGTTTCGGTGACTGACGGTATGTGCTACAAAAATCTTAATAAAGCCAAGGCTGTTACAATACCGCTGACTTTCGGTATATTTCAGGCGGCTATGCCTCTGGCGGGTTTCTTTCTGGGCTCGCTTTTTGCCAAGCAAATCGACGCGTTCGACCACTATATAGCCTTTTTTCTGCTTTTGATAATAGGCGGAAAAATGGTTATCGACGGAGTCAAAGAGATGCGCTCGGCGGAGGGTGAGGTCAAGATTAAGAAATTCTTTTACCCCGAGGTGCTTTTGCAGGGAGTCGCAACAAGTATCGACGCGCTTGCGACCGGATTTGCGCTCATTCCGATGCTCGAATTGAGCAAAGTTGCCGATTACAATATCTTCTGGCTTGTATCGGTTATAGGAGTAATCACTTTCGTTTTAAGCTCTATCGGAGTATTTATCGGAACTAAAATCGGTAAACTCTTTAAAAACAAGGCGAGCGTAGCCGAAATCATCGGCGGACTTGTCCTTGTGGGAATAGGTATAAAAATTCTCGTCGAGGGAATTATCGGCTGATTACCCGTTCTATTTCTTTGATAATATTATCGTTTCCGCACTTTATATCGTTTGATTGAAGTGCGGATTTTAATTTTTCATCCGACGCCAAATCGATTATTCCGTCGTATAGCGTCTGCGGGCAGAGCTCCTTTTCGGGCAGAACTTTGCAGAGCCCCGCACTTTCGAAATAGCGTGCGTTCTTTATCTGGTCACCGCGCGACGCGCCGTTATCCAAGGGTATAAATAGGGTGGGGATTTTAAGCGCAATCAGCTCGTGTGCCGAGTTGGAGCCGCAGCGGGCAACCGCATAGTCCGCGCACGCGTAGACTTCGCCCATATCGTCCGAAAATTCAATCTGACGGTAACCGTAGACATTGCTCTCTACGGAGTTGCCTTTGCCGCAGACGTGCAATACGTTAAAGCTTCGGCACAGTTTAAAAAGAATTTCGCGCAGGCTGTCGTTAATTACCTTCGAACCGCTGCCGCCACCGAATACCAAAACAGTGGGGCGGTTATCAAGTCCGAAAACGGCGCGGGCTGATTGCCTGTCGCGGTTAAACAGTCTTTCGCGCATAGGCGAACCCGTACAGACTCCGTGTTTAAACTGTTCGGAAGTTGAAGGAAACGACGTCAGAACCATCTCGGATTTGGCGGCGATAATTTTATTTGCAAGTCCTGCGGTCAGGTCGGATTCGTGCGTCAGAACGGGAATGCCAGCTTTATGCGCGGCAAGAGCAGGGGGAAGCGAGGCGTAGCCGCCCTTGCAGAAAAGCAAGTCGGGCTTTACGTTTTTGAGTATCAGCCCGCACTGTTTTATGCTTTTTAAAAGTTTAAACGGAATGGAAAGATTGCATAATATTTTACCGCGTACAAGCTTGACGCCTTCAAACTGATAAAATTTAATGCCGAAATCGCGGCATATATTTCTTTCTATGCCGCCTGTGCCGACGTAAGTTATATCGTAGTTGTCCGATAGTCTTTCAATAAGGGCGATATTGGGAATGACGTGACCTGCGCTTCCGCCGCCGCAAAACATAATCTTTTTCATCGCAATAGTATATTTAGTATTGCCCCGAAATATGTTTTTCGTGCAATTGCGGGCGGATTTGCGCAAAATCGCAAAAATATTTAATCGACGTTTGACAATTTCTACGTAAAAGTGATAAACTGTAAATATGAAATCCGAATACATTTTACTTATATGCGCAGGCGGAGTTTTTGTTCTGCTTGTGTTTATATATCTGATTTATGCGATTGAGAAGGCGCAAGCCAACAAACGCAACAAGGAGAATATTGCCAAATCGTATTTGCCCGAAAATTTGCAGAAGATGGAGTACGACGTGGCGTTTTACGATAAAAACGTATTCCATTACGGTTATAACAGCGACGCTGCCAGACAGGTCACGATAGACGATTTATTGAGCGACGAGAGCGACAATCTGACTCAGATGACGGAAGAGGCGGTGTTTGCGCAGGTCGAGGACAAGGGAGTAGAGCATATTAAAGGAAATTTCAATCGCGCGAAATAAAGCGAAAGCCGCAAGTTAAACTTGCGGCTTAAATTTTTATGAGCTGAACACCATTGACAGTTGTTTGCCGAGAATGGGCATGCTTATATTGAATTTCCCGTTTTCGATTTTGGTGGCTTGCCTGAATTTGAAGCCGAGTATTCCGATTTCGGCTTTCAGTTCACCGCTTTCGTCGTCGTAGGAGTAATTTGAAATGTAAGAGTGTTTTTTGCCTTTCTTTTTCTTGAAGCTGACTTCGATCTTTTCGTCGTCGAGAAAGGTTATTTTCAGGTAGTCGTACTTTTCCAGAAGGTCCTGATTGCCGAGATGCGCATACGTGCAGTCGTAAGTAGTTATATACGGCTTGGTAAGCGATTTAACCGAAGAGTTCATATCGAGAGTAAACGCGCACATACACATGCAGGCGGCAACGGCAATGAAGATTACCGCAATAAATTTCTTTTTCATATGATTTAAGTATGTGCAGTTTTATAAAAAATCCGCCGCCGACTTCAAAATAGTCGGCGGCGGTAAAACGTTTTATTGAAAATTAAGCTTTTCCGATGCAACCGAAGATTTCCATCTTCTCCTTAACGGTAGCCTTGATAGCGGCGCAGCCGTCGGCGAGCAGCTTTCTGGGGTCGAAGCCCTTACCCTGCAAGTCCTTGCCCGCTTCGATATATTTTCTCGTAGCTTCCTGGAAAGCGAGCTGGCACTCGGTGTTAACGTTGATTTTCGCAACGCCGAGAGAAATCGCCTTTTTAATCATATCGGTGGGGATACCCGTGCCGCCGTGAAGAACGAGGGGCATATCGCCGACCTTCGCTTTTACTGCCGCAAGCGTTTCGAAGCTTAAGCCCTCCCAGTTAGCGGGGTACTTGCCGTGAATATTGCCTATGCCGGCTGCGAGCATCGTAACGCCGAGGTCGGCAATCTTTTTGCATTCCTCTGGGTCTGCACATTCGCCCTTACCGATAACGCCGTCTTCTTCGCCGCCGATAGCGCCGACTTCCGCTTCGAGCGACAAGCCGAGCTGTTTGGTTACGGCAACAAGTTCTTTGGTTTTTGCAATGTTTTCGTCGATGGGGAAGTGGGAGCCGTCGAACATAATCGAGGAGAAGCCCGCCTTAATGCATTTATAGCAGCCGTCGTACGTGCCGTGGTCGAGGTGGAGAGCGACGGGAACGGTGATATGTAATTCTTCGATCATCGCCTTAACCATATCTGCGACAACCTTAAAGCCCGTCATATATTTGCCCGCGCCCTCGGATACGCCGAGTATTACGGGAGCTTTTAACTCCTCGGCAGTCTGTAAAATGGATTTGGTCCATTCCAAGTTGTTAATATTGAACTGACCAACCGCATATTTGCCTTCTCTTGCCTTTTCAAGCATTTCCTTTGCCGAAACCAATCCCATAGAAAACCTCCGATATCATAAATAAGAAATTCGGTAACAAAAATTACCATATATAAGTATAATTCATAAGGCGGCAAATTTCAAGTATATTTTTAAAAATTGTTGATAAAAAATAACCGCTTTAAGACTGATTATTTTGTTGACTTTGGTGTATGTAATTTGATATAATGACGACGCTGGTAATTTTGGTTACCGCAAACAAAAATGTAAATATTTTTTATTCGGAGGAATATATTTATGGCTAATGTAAAGGTTGCTATCAACGGTTTCGGTCGTATCGGCCGTCTTGCGTTCAGGCAGATGTTCGACGCGGAGGGTTATGAAATCGTAGCTATCAACGATTTGACAAGCCCCAAAATGCTTGCTCATCTTCTTAAGTACGATTCGGCTCAGGGCAGATACAAGTACGCTGAGTCCGTTGTAGCGGGTGAGGACAGCATAACGGTTAACGGTAAGACCATTAAAATTTACGCCGAGAAAGACGCGGCTAATCTTCCTTGGGGAGATATCGGCGTAGACGTAGTTTTGGAGTGCACCGGTTTCTACTGCTCTAAGGAAAAGGCTTCCGCGCACATCAAGGCGGGCGCTAAGAAGTGCGTTATTTCCGCTCCCGCAGGCAACGATTTGCCCACGGTTGTTTACAGCGTAAACGAAAACACTTTAAAGGCAAGCGACACGGTTATCTCGGCTGCAAGCTGCACGACCAACTGCCTTGCTCCCATGGCTGCAACTCTTAACAAGCTCTGCAAAATCAAGAAGGGCTATATGACGACCATTCACGCATACACCGGCGACCAGATGGTACTCGACGGACCTCACCGCAAGGGCGATCTGAGAAGAGCAAGAGCGGCGGCGGTCAACATCGTTCCCAACTCGACGGGCGCTGCTAAGGCAATCGGTCTTGTAATTCCCGAACTCAACGGCGTACTCGACGGCTGCGCACAGCGCGTACCCGTTCCCACCGGTTCGCTTACCCAGCTTATCGCAGTTTGCGAAGGCGAGGTTGACGCGGCAAGCGTAAACGCTGCAATGAAGGCGGCTTCTTCCGCAAGCTACGGCTACACTGAAGACGAAGTTGTTTCCAGCGATATCATCGGTATCACCTACGGCTCGCTGTTCGACGCAACCCAGACCAAGTGCATGCCTCTCGGCGACGGCACGACCCTTGTAAAGGTTGTTTCCTGGTACGACAACGAGAATTCTTACACCTCGCAGATGGTAAGAACGATTAAGTACTTCGCTGAATTGAAGTAATTTAAAATTCAAAACTTAAAGGCAGGCTTCTTAATTGAAGTCTGCTTTTTTTGTTGACAAATTCATAATTTCAATATAATATATGTTATATAACAAGCGTTATTTATAAGGGGGGGGGTAGATATGCCGCCTAAGGTAAAATTTTCGAGGGAAAGAATAGTTGCCGCCGCAACGGAGGTAGTCCGTGCGGCGGGTATGCCCGCGCTTACCGCGCGGGCGCTCAGCGAACAATTAAACAGCTCGGTTGCGCCCATATTTTCGGAGTTTGAAAATATGGACGAGGTGCGCGGCGAAGTCGTAAAGCAGGCAAAACTTATATACGACGGATACATTGCCGAGGGCTTGAAGCAACAGCCGTTTCCGTTCAAGGGGGCGGGACTGAAATATATCGAGTTTGCAAGAAAAGAACCAAATCTTTTCCGCGTGCTGTATATGTCCGAAAACCGCGGCGGTATGGATAATTTCGTTTTGCTCGACGATAACAATTCGAAAATTATAGACGCGCTTATGAGCTCGTGGTCTCTCGACGAAGAAACGGCGAGAAAGCTTCATAAGGATATAAACATTTATACTCACGGAATAGCCGCGCTGTGCGTTACAAACTCCTGCGCGTTCACGGATGAAGAGATAAGCGAAAGACTTACGTTTGCATTTACGGCAATGCTGAAACAGATAAAGGGGGCGGGCAAATGATTGAGGTAAAGAAAGTTATAAAATCGTACGGCACTGCCGACAATAAACAGACCGTCCTAAAAGGTATTGATTTGACGGTTGAAGACGGCGACAACGTCGTTATTTTAGGCGCGTCGGGTTCGGGCAAATCTACTCTTTTAAACGTTTTGAGCGGGCTCGAAAGAGTGGACGAGGGCAAAATTGTTTACGGTGACAGAGAAATTACTTGTTTAAGTGATAAAGAACTCACGGCTTTCAGGCGGGAAACGGTCGGATTTGTGTTTCAGCAGTACTATCTTCTGCCCGATATGACGGTGGATAAAAACGTGCGTATGGGCGCAGACTTGGCGAAGAACAAGGATTATAAAGGCATAATCGAAAGCCTGGGCTTGGGTGATAAGTTGAATAAATATCCGCGTCAGCTTTCGGGCGGAGAACAGCAACGCGTTGCGGTTGCAAGGGCTTTGGCGAAATTACCGAAAGTGCTTTTTATGGACGAGCCGACGGGCGCGCTCGACGAGGCTACGGGCAGACAGCTTTTAGACTACGTTTTAAAACTGCAAAAAGAGCGCGGGTTTACGCTGATAACCGTTACCCACAACGAAAATATAGCTAAAACCGCAAACACGGTGATACGCTTAAACAGCGGCAAAATCGTTGAAATAACCCGCAATGAAGCTCCTGAAAGCGCGTACGAAATAGGGTGGTAAATTATGACAGTCAGTTTTAAGGACGCACTGAAATTTATCGGCATAATAATAACCGTTTGCTGTGCGGTTTTCGTCTGCAATCTGTTTTTGAATTACAATATCGATTTGAATGCCGTCGCGGGTGAGATTACGGAAAATCAGCAGATAGCTTATACGGCTATGAAACTGAACAACAAGGTAGTCTGCGCCGTTACAGGCGGGTGTCTGGCAATGACGTCGGCGGTATTGCTGGTATTCTATATCGGACACTATATAAAGCAACATTCGGCGCGGTTCGGCATATTAAAGGCTTTGGGTTACGGCGACTTTAAAGTGGCGGCGGGTTGCGCCGTGTTCGGACTGTGCGTGTTTGTAGGCGCGGCGGCGGGCTACGCTTTAAGCTGGGCGATTATGGGCAGGTTTTACGCAGTGCAAAACGACGGCGACGTTCTTCCGCAGGTTGCTTTGCACTATCACCCCGTATTACTTTTAATCGTTATTTTGCCGACGGTATTTTATTCTGCGTTGGCGGTACTGATAGCATACTTAAAATTGAAAGCGCCCGCACTTATGCTGATAAAGGGCGGGAAAAGAGAGAGACGCATAAAGGTTAAACAATCCCGAAGCGACAGAAGTTTTTTAACCGAGCTTGCGTTTAACGTGTTCGGAGCGAGAAAAATGCTCGTGTTTTTCGTAGGATTCGGCTGTTTCTGTTTCGGGTCGATGATTTTAATGGGTCTTTCCATGCGTAAGTATGCAAGCGATATGATGGGGTATATGATACTCGTTATCGGGTTGATACTTGCGGCAATGTCGCTCATATTGGCGCTGAGCGCGGTAGTGGGCGGCAACGCGAAGACGATTGCAATGCTTAAAGCCAACGGTTACGGGCTTAAAGAGAGCGGGCTTGCCGTTCTCGGGCTGTACCATATTCCCGCGGTAATCGGTTTTGCGATAGGGTGCGTTTATCAGTGGGGAGTGCTCAACGTTATGATAAATATCGTGTTCTCGTCGGTAGAGGGCACTGCGCACTACTCGTTTGACTGGAAAGCGTTTGCAATATGTCTGGCAGTTTTTATCGCCTCGTACGAGGCGCTTAATCTGTTTTTCGTGCAACGGATTGCGAAAACTCCGGTAAAGTCTATTATGAGCGAGTGAGCGAAAATAAAAAACTTAAATGGTTTTAAAAAAGTTGATTTTTAACTGCGGTTGTTGTATTATGTTTGAGTAATTGAATACGCTTCCTTAGTTAAATGGATATAACAGCCCCCTCCTAAGGGGCCGTTGTGGGTTCGATTCCCGCAGGGAGTACCACTTTTAACCTAAGTCGAAGATAGATAGTTCGGCTTAGGATTTTTATTAAATGCTTGCGATTATTATTTGTTGGTGCTAAACTTAATATAAATTCGGGGAGTTGCTTATGAAAAATAAAAATGCGTTAAAATATGCTTTACTCATTACAATGCTTGTCTTTTGGCTTGTTGCATTTATTATGTTCTATGCCGCAAGCGGGGCGGAAGAGAGGGGCTTTTTAAAAATTCCGGCGATTGTCCTTATATGCTTGGGGGCGTTGATATTTATCTACCTTATTTCGGGTGTAATTATCAGCGAGGTAAAGAACTCTAAAATACGTAACGCATATCGTTCTATACCGCTGCATGATTTAAACGATTATAAAGCGGAATTGGATGAAATCCGCTCAAACTTTGCGGCTGATACGGCTCCCGATAAAAATCATATTTTAAGTAAATATCAGTCGGCGGGTACTGCGGATTGGGCTAAGCCCTACTACGATAATAACGTTGTCAAGGTGGGGGAAATTTACTTTGGCGCATTAGTTCAGGCTAATAGCAATCTGTTCAAAAAGACGAGGGCAAATCCCGTTTTGCCTGGTGTAATAGTTTACAGCACAGACGACTACTACGAAAGCAATCCGACCGAACTCAAAGCAATTGCCGATAAGCTGTTCGGCGATAAGGCAAATAACGATTTAAGGTTCGAGCGTAAATTTTTTACGGCTAAGCTTTTGCCGCAGGAGTTAACAGACGGCAGAAAGGTATATATCACGTCGATTATGATTGCGCGGAAACTTTTGCCGCAGTACAGATTATGCGGTGAAAATACGCTTGTCCCCGTCATTGCGGCTCCCGAGAAGTCGACCTCGGTATTTATCGTCGATTGTAAGTACTGGACCGACAATATAGTTGCTCACTTTATAAACGAAAGCTTATAAAACCGTAAAGAAGGTAATTGCTATGCAAGATTTCTTTCCCGATTATTTAAGACAAAATATCCGCGCGGTAAAGTTGGCGGAAAATAAATCCAAGGGGCAGATTGTTTGCTCCTGCGGTTGTGAAGAGTTTGATTACAATTATTTGTTTTTTAAATTTATCCCTACCGAAGAAATCAAGCAAATGGCAGAAATACAAAAACAGGCTGACGAAATGCGGGAAAAGCGCATTGGACCGTATAAACAGTATAAGCATAAGAAAGATAAAGATATTCCTATCAGGGTATGGACCGGTTGTAAATTCGACGGTAAATGTTACTGGATTTACCATTTGGATTCTTTTAGATTGTTGAAAGTACATCTTGATTATAAATCGCTTGAAGATTATATTAAAGACCCTGATTATATTGCTCATTTTGAAAAGCCGCCTTACGACCCGAATGAACCGACCGAGTATCAATATATTTATGCCAAATGCAAGCATTGCGGAAAGGAAATCCTGCTGTTCGACGACAGATATTACGGCTACGATGGAATGTGTATGCGCTACGAACAGCCGAATAAACCATATCGTACAGACGGTAAATGGAAAATGAAAAAGCCGCACTGCGAAGGTGCTGGGTATAAAATTTACGTCACGATAGACAGCACGGGTAAAGACGATTTGCTTGAAGACTCGGACCCCGAATTCATCAACGACAAAAACTGGAGAGACGCGTTCGAGTGGATTAAAATCGATATCGAATGTGCAAGGTGCGGAAAGAAAAAGAACGTATTAAATCTCGAAACAATGTAACGAAAGCAAAAAGCGACTGTATGTGCGGCCGCTTTTTTTGTTTGCCGTCTTGACAATTCGTATAAAAATGATATAATGTAATATGTATTATACCGTACAAGTAGTGCGGCGGGGGAAAATCAGTGAAAAAGAATAAAAAGAATTTACCTCAACTGAATAAATCTTCCGTCTTAAAGCTTGTCATTTTTATTGCGATAATAGTTCTTGTCGAAGTGGCGGCAGGACTGTTCATCTTCAGTCAGTTCTCATCGAAAACCTATAAGCAGGAGTACGTCGCTTTCGGGCAGAAAGCCGATACGTTCTCCGAAAATATTACTAATCAACTCGGTTCTTCAATTGATACGTCTATCGAAAACGAAAACAGCCCCGTTCTTGCGCAGATTAAGGCGCAATACAATTACGATTCGAATTTCGACGATTATATAATTTTCAGCGATTCGGGCAGAATTATCGACGGCGGCGAGTTGGGACTTTCTGGTAAACTCTCAAATTACAGTCTTAATTATAACGTTTCCGAAAAAGTGACCATTAACGGCACGCTTTACGTGTTTGCACCGTCTGCGCTCGGCAACAGCGGTTACCGTATAGGTTGTTTAAAGGATTTCAGCGCTCAGCAGAAAGTAATCGACAACATTCTCGGGAATATGGTTGCCACTCTCGTCATAGCGGGAGTGCTCATAGTCGCCGCGGGCGTCGGTTTAGCGTATCTTCTGAACAGCCGCAGTAAAGCCGACAAATTCAAGTATAAAATCACGGTTGACAAGTCGGGTAAAATCTTACACGCGAACAGCGCGTTCAAGCACGAGTTTTCCGCGACCTCCAAAATCGTCGACCCCGATAAGCTTGACAGCAAGGCGATGAGTCTCGTCAGCCTCAGCGGCAATTACGGCGATAAACTCGTGGCTATGCGTATGACTTCCCAGCCGAACCGCTCGATAGTTTACGGCGCGGATATAGTCAACGCGGATTCGTTTATTCAAAGCGAGGACGCGGTAGGCGAGTTCGATTCGGACGGCAAGACGACTGCGTCGCTATCGAAAGTCTTCGAAAACTTTACCTTAAAGGGTAAGCGTACTCTTTTGGGTATTCTTTACATAAGCAGTCTTGACAGAATAAAAACGCTTTTCGGCAAGCAGATGGCTACCGATATTCAGCGTATTATCCTTAAAAAATCGCGTGAAAAATTCACACACGCATACGAGTTGGATTTCGCCTATATCGGCGTAACATATCCCGACGGTAAAAAGCTCGATATTTTATTAGCGGATATTGAAGACATTCTCAGATACATAAACGCGCCGATTAAAATGGACGACAACCTGTTCACGGTCGACGTCAAGTCGGGCTTTGCAATGTGCGACGCGAGCATGAACCCGCTCAATTTCGAGCACGCGTACAAGGCAGCCGAGGCGGCGCGTCAGCGTGTAATGGACACAAAGATTGCCGACTATATCATTTATCACGAATCGCAGAGAAAGCTGTATGAGAAATATTTCATCACCTACGATATCAAGCAGATGCTTGCCGAGGGTGCGTTCGAAATGGAGTATCAGCCGCAGTACAACATAAAGGAAGAGAGGATAGAGGGCTTCGAGGCGCTCTTCCGTGTAAAGAAGAGCTGGAACGTAAACGTAGACACCTTCTCGTTCATAACCTACGCCGAACGTACCGGCGCGATGGTGCAGCTCGGTGACTTCATTTTCGATACGGGTATGGCGTTCGCCAAAAAGCTCGAGGGCAAAAACGTCAGCGTTTCGCTCAACGTATCGCCCGTACAGCTTATGCAGGCGGGCTTTACCGAAAACTTTTTAAAGCTCTACAAAAAGTACAATTTAAAGCCGCGCTCGATTTGTGTGGAAATAACAGAAAGCTTCTTAATGACCAACTTTAACGAAACGTTGAAAAAGCTGGATATTCTGACGGCTAACGGCATAGACGTGCACCTCGACGACTTCGGCACCGAATATTCGTCGCTTCTGTACATTAAAAAACTGCCGATTTCCACAATCAAAATCGATAAAGAGTTCGTAAAGGACGTCTTGACGAGTAAGGAAAGTCAGGCGATAATCAAGTTTATAACGAATATTGCCAAGCTTCTGAACAGAACGACGATATGCGAGGGCGTTGAAACCACGCAGGAGTTCGATATGCTCAATTATCTCGGCTGCGATACGATACAAGGCTGGTTAATCGGCAAGTCAATGAAGCCCGACGACGCGCTTAAAATCGTGGATACCTTCGATTACAAGCGTGTTGCGGCGGCAAAAAACGGTAAGTAAATTGCAATTAAGGGAAAAGATATGTTGACCTCGTTGTTAAATTTGAATTTGAATAAAGGCGTGTACATACTTCTGCTCGTGCTGTTTTTCGCATTCTGCATCGTAGCGTCAGTGTTCCTGTTTTTCGGAATAAGACGTGACAGGCGCAGACTTATTGCCGAGAAATACAAAATCAAAGAGCTTGACAGAGCGGGTTTTGAAGAAATGCTCAAGCATAAGTACGACGTAGCCACGGCTGACACGCATTTTTCCGCAATGCTCGTGCGTATCGACGGTATGACGGATATGAAGACCTCGCTCGGCGAAAGGCAGGTCAAGAAAATCACCGAAATGCTCAGGGAAAGAATTGTGCGCGTTATTCCGCACGGTTCGAAAATCTGCGACTACGACGAGGAGAGCCTTGCCGTTTATATCGAAGAGCATATGGACAACAAGGGTTTGACCAACGTCGCAATGGTAGCCATTTCGGAGTGCAACAAACCCGTCACTTTGTTAACGCGCGCAAAGCTTAATATCAACGTCAACCTCGGCATTGCGAGCAACAACGAATTCAGTCTCGACGCGACGGCGCTGTTGCAGAATATCGAGCTTGCCGTAATCACGGCGAAGAAAGGCGGTTTAAACAAGTTCGTAATCTATTCCGAGGAGCTTGCCGAAACGCAGACGGAAGAATACAAGCAGTATCAGGAAATCAAGACGGCTATTTCCGAGCATCAGTTTATGCTCTTCTTCCAGCCGATTTACGACGTCAACAGGAACAAGCCCATTGCATACGAATCGCTTGTCCGTTGGCAGCATCCCACGCTGGGAGTGCTTACGCCGTTTAAATTCCTGCCTATAATGGAGCAGACGGGCGATATCAACTGGATAGGCACGTGGGCTTTCGAAGAGCTTCTGCGCATACAGACAAAGCACTATAAAGCGCATCCCGAGGACAGCGAACTGATATTCTCGTTCAACCTGTCGCCCAAGCAGCTTATGTACCCGCACCTTGCGGAAGAATTCAGGAAAATCTATAAAAAGTACAAAATTCCGGCAAAGAATATCTGCCTTGAAATAGTCGAGTTCGCTATGTTCGACAAAGTGCCGGAGGTTGCTTCCAACATATTGAAGCTCACGCAGATGGGCTTTAAAATCGCGGTCGACGATTTCGGGCTTGAAATGTCGTCGTTAAAGACGCTCGAAGATTTGCAGTTTGACTGGGTCAAGCTCGACAGAAAATTTATCGAGCAGGCGCAGGACGATTTCCTTATCGGCGGCGTAGTCGAAGCTCTCGTAGGCTTTGCGGAAAAGAAGAATTTTGCCGTTGTGGCAGAAGGCGTAGAGGACGACGTTATTTTAGATTACATAAAGGGCTTGAAGATAGGTTACGGTCAGGGCTATTTCTACGGCAAGCCTCAGCCGCCCGAAGAGTACAACATTTAATTCATAAAAGGCATAAGTTGTTATATATGGCAATTTTTTGCGCAAATCTTACAAGAATTTTAAAATTTTTTAAAAAATATCACAATTAGTATTGACTTTTTAATACTTGTGTAATAAAATAAATACTGTAAGATTGATTAAGAGCAAACTGTGTGAAAGCGCAGGACGCAAAGCTTAAGAACCTAAAGGTTGGGGGGAAACCAACTCACGGTCGTCAGTTGCCAAAGCTTATTCCTCGGACCTTTACGGGGTGGAGTTTTGGCTTTTTTGATTTAAAGGAGTATTTCGAAGTTACTGCATAGGCGAGGGGAAAAAGCGTGAGGTGGATTAAAAGATTAAAATGGATAAGAGCGTCCAAAATCATTATTCCCATAGCGCTTGCGATATCGCTTGTATTTGCGGGGTTTTCGGTATATGCCAAAGATGCCGAATACTTCGTTATAAGAATAAACAACGGTGACGGCGTTAATCTTGCGCTTGCAATGGAAAGAGATTTGTCGGACGCAACTCCGAGGTTGCTCGTTCCTGTTAGTGCGAGATATGAAGATGCGACTTGGACTCCCGACAGTGAATACAAGTATCATCAAAACGGATATAGTAGTAGATTACCTGACGATATAGCGCAGTATGATGGCGAGCATAGCGTGTATGAATCAAAAGGTCGTTATGCGTTCTATTCGTTCAGTTTTTGGCTTATAAACAAATCTAACCGCGCAGTTGACGTTGATATGCGTATGAATATTGACTCAATTACGGTAGGCAAAAATAGTGAGAATATTCATATTGACGATGCCGTGCGCATTATGGTGATAGAAGGTGAGCCGCTTCTTTCGGATGAAACGTATATGATATACAAGAAAGCCGAAAAGACTGAGGAAGCTGAAAAAGAGTTAACCGATACGCTGAAAAGAGAGAAAGGCTACGACAACAATAAAACGGTGTCGTTTGCAAGCGATATATGCATATTTAACCGCGAAGGCGACTTGGGATACAAGAACCTTGCTGTGGGAGAAACGATAAGATTTACAATCGTTGTATGGCTTGAAGGTTGGGACGCTGAATGTATCGACCCGATTATAAGTGAAAGTCTTAAAATGAGCATAGATTTTGCAGGAAACTAATATTAACTTAGGCTTTTATTAACGGGCACAGCCCGCAAAAATTTATAAATAAAAAGGAGAAAATGATAATGAAAGCAACAAAGAAAATTGTAGGCGCTGCATGTGCGCTGGTAGCGGCTGTTGCCCTCTCTGCAGGTTCAACATTTGCATGGTTCTCGTCGAACAATAAGGTTACGGCAAGCGGTCTTAAGATTGAAGTTCAGACCAGTAACTCTTATCTTGTTATCGGAAACGAGTATAACGACATAAGAGGTACAGATATTACTTATAAAACGTCTATTACTTTGGAAGACGCTTCTGAAACTAAGTTGGAGCCTTCTGCTCATTTGGACGGCACTGCCGAGCACTTAAGCACTGTAACTGCAACCAACGCTGGTGCGCTTGCAACAGATGGGGCTGCATGGTATACCGGCAAGGGCAAATCGCCTACAGATGGTACGCTGGATGAAGGCGATGGAGCAGATAAGGCAACCACCAAGAAAGATTTGACTACTTTAGAAGGTTATGTAGTAATAGACGAAATTTATGTCGCAGTTGCTAAAGGTTCCGATAATGCTACGGTTTCAATGAGCTATTTAGATACTTCGTGGGTTACAACCAACAGCGAGGCAACAAATAATTCGGCTCTCAGCGTAATAGTATTATATCAGACCATTGAGAATGGTGGAACTGAGGGTAACTACAAGATGGTTGAATCTAACGCAGGAAATAGCCATGCTCTTGACCTTGATTTAGGTGAATTGACCGAAGAGAATTATTGCAAGATTAAAGTTCTGGTATATTTTGACGGTAATAATGCGGACGTAAAATCTGAAAATGCAAAGAACCTTACTGGCATTACAATCGGCTTCCAGTTTGTTGATACTACCGATACTACCGAAAACGTCGAGAATTCCTAATTCAAATTACATAGCAAACAATTTTACCGACGGGATAATCCCGTCGGTAATTTTTTTATTATTTTAGCACAAAATATTTAAGTTGGTATTGCTTTAATCAAAAATATATGGTAAAATAAATAAGGTATAGTATAAACA
>CAMWWH010000017.1 GCA_947177975.1 uncultured Clostridia bacterium
ATCCGCGGTGATTATGTCTTCGGATACGTTTATGCTGTTACGGTAATACCTGATTAAATCCTCTACTTCCGAAAGCTTGTTCGTAACCTCGGGCACTGCTATCACGCACGCCAGCGCAGTTACCTGTACTTCGGTTTCGTTGACGTGTACGGGCGCATCAAATATACCTTTGCAGCGCAGAGCAAACTGCTCGTAGGCGTCCTTCGTGTCGAACATTACGGCAAAGCGCACGCCGCTCAAACGGTACAGGTACTGATTTTTTCTCAGCCTTGCCATATACCTGTCGGCTACTTCCTTCATTACCTGATTGCCGCCGTTTAAGCCGAACGACGAATTGACCATCGTCATATTGTTGATTTCGGTTGCGAATATCCAGAACGGCTTACCGCTGTCCAGCCGCATATGTCCGCGGCGGTTGAACGTGCGGGCGTTGAACGCGCCGCTCGTCGCGTCGAGTTCGTCCTCGGGACGCTGCAACGTTACGTATATAAGCAGTACGGCTATCGCCAGAGCAAAGTTACTTATCTGCACCTTGCGCACGAAGAACTGCACAAGCACCGCCGCCATATTGAGTATCGCGAAAACGAAAATGTTCAGACTGCTCGATTTACTCAGCTTTTTGCGCTGTAAAAAGGCGATTGAAAGCGAGAACGCAAGCGCTACGAACTGCACTCCGTATATAATGCCTTCGTAGGAGTACTTTATATAATTCGGCACGTTGCCCGCATACCTGAACAGGAACACCGCGGCGGAGATTGCCGCGCCTACCGACAGCACGAACAGTATATTTGCAACCGCATAGCACCATCGGGGTATTTTAACGTTATCGTAAATGACCGCAACCGAATAAACGACGAACACCACGCCGACGATATTGTAAGCGAGATAATTCAGCGACACTAACAGGTTTCCCAGCCATACGGGACAGCCCGTTACGCTCAGCGCGATTACAGCGGCAAAATCGAATACGGAAGATACGATTGTGCATACGGCAAGCGTTAAAAACAATTGCGTTTTTCTGCCGTGTATCTTTTTACTGATTATGTAGTTTATCAGCACGACCACGCTCAAGATGAGCGCGCACAAATCGAAGCTGGCGTAAATAAAGTTTTGCGGTTTCACGGAATAACTACCACCATTTAACATTATGCTTCCGAACATAACTCCTTTGCGCCCTCCTTTCGATTTTATATTATTGTATATCAAAAATCAAAATTCGGGCAACCAAAAACGTCAGGTTCGTAAACTTTTCATTTTTCAGGCAAATTAACACTGCCCTAATCTGTAAATTTAATTACTTATAACAATTCAAGCGCGAATTTAATGTTACTTTCAATGTTAAAACGAAAAATATTATCACACGGCTGACAAATTAACATTTTTATTGAAAGCCGCTAACAATTTCACACGGATAATTTAATTTACGGTCGCCGTTTTCGAACACAGATACGGGCTGGAAAGCACCGTACAGCCGCCTATTACCGTCGCCAGCGACGGCTCTTCGCAGACGTTGACCTTTATGTCGAGCCCCTTTGCAAAGTACTCGGTAAAGCCGTCCATCTTGGAAAGCCCGCCCGAAAGATATACGCCGCCGTTGACTACCGCCGACGAAACCTCCGCGGGCAAATCGGACAGCACCGCACGCACGTACTCTATAATCTTGTCTACGTACAATTTAATGACGTCTTCCAAATGAGAGGAATTTACCGCCGCCTGCACCGGGTCGCCGCTGCCCTCGGCTCTGCCTATAACCGTCATCATCTTGTTATCGTCCTCGTAAAGACTGCCCACGACGTTTTTGAGCTTTTCGGCGGTGAGCGCACCCACCTTGATACCGAACTCCTCGCACAGCAAATCCATTATATGCACGTCGATATTGCCGCCGCCGAGGTTAGCCGTAAAGCCCGAAATTATGCCGTCGAGCGAGAATACGGATATATCCGTCTTGCCGTAACCCACGTCCACGCAGAACACGGGCAACGTCTTTGAGAGCACCACGTTGTGACCGAGCACCGCCGCAAACGGCGTACGCGTAAAATACGTTCTGCCTATTCCCAAGTCCCGTGCGATTTCGAGATAGGTTTTTCTCAGTTTTTTGCTTGCACTGCAAGGCACTATGAACATAATTTCCGTCTGCTTTGCCTTGCGCGGAGTTATCTCTATCTTTTCGAGGAAATATCTTAACAGCTCGGTTAAAAGCGCGGGCTGAACTATTTCGCCCTCGCACACGGGATTGACTATGCGCGTGTTTTTAGCCGCCTTTCCCGAAAGCGCGCGCGCCGTATCGCCGAACGCTTTAATAGTAACCGTTCCGTCCTTTTCGCTCTGCAACGCAACGCAGGTCGCCTCCGAGAGCACGACCCCGCAACCCAATATACAAATTTTAGTTATCCATGACCCGACGTCAATAACCAGTCTTTTCATCTCAGTACTTCTTTCAACATTTTTCCGACAAGCTCTACGGGCAAGCCCACGACGTTTGTATAGCTTCCGTCGTAGCTTTCGACAACACCGTCGTCCTGTATGCCGTAACAACCCGCCTTATCCATAGGCGAGCCGCCGTCTACGTAATCTTTTATAAATCCGTCCGAAAGCTCGTTGAACGTAACCTCCGTCCTTTCGTATTCGGTTAAAATTTTATCCGCCGACCGCACGCACACTCCCGTGTAAACGCTGTGTGTCTTACCCGAAAGCGCTTTAAGCGTTTCTATCGCCTCCGCTCGCGTTTTGGGTTTGCCCAACGCCTTTCCGTTAAAATAGACGATTGTGTCACAGCCTATCACAACGCAGTCGGGATATTTTTCAAACACCTCGCCGCACTTATGTTCGGCAAGCGCGCAAACTATTTTCTCGGGCGGCAAAGTCAAATCCGCTTTTTCCTCGCCGACGGCGGGTATTATTCCGAAATCTTCGACTATTTCTTTAAGCAGCTCTTTGCGCCTCGGCGACGCGCTGGCTAAAATGATTTTCATATCCTTGTGAAAAAATGCCGCCTATTTAAAGCGGCACTTTTTTATAATATTTCCAAATTCTTCCTGAACGACTTTTTAAACTCCGCGCTTGCGGCAAGTGCGTCGCGGATTTCAAGCGACGCGTCGCCCTCGACTTCCGTCTTCATAATAACGCTGTCGCCGAGAATATCGCAGTTTATCCCCTTGACTACACCCGCGTTGCTTCTGTCTAAGCTTTCGGCAATTCTCAGCATAACGCCCAGCCTCTTGACGATTTCCACGTCGTCTTCCTGCAGAATGTCGCGGAACCGGTTCCAGTCGTAGGGGTTGATGTCCTCTTTCTTATGACAGCAAGCCGTAAACGCGGCGAGCACGATTTCCCTGTGCGTTACGCCGTACAGCGTGGAATTCATAATCATATAGCAGCTGTGGCGCTGGTGATTGTAGAATTTTATGCGCATACCGCAGTCGTGCAGCATTGCCGCCACCTTTAAAACTTTGAGATACTGGCGGGGGAATTTGTGCAGAACGCGCAACTGCTTGAAAAGCTGTACGCTTAAATTGACTACGTGCTCTACGTGCTTTTCGTCGCAGTCGTAATACTTGACGAGCGTTGTGAGCGAGTAGTTCATTACGTCCAAAATGGGCTTGTCGACCGTGGAGGGCAACGCCTGATTGAACATAATACCCTCGCGCAAGCCCGAACCCGAGAAGGTGAAGTTGTCGAAATTCAGCCTTGTGATAAAGGTCTTTATGATTGCAAGCGCCGCGGGAAGAATGTCCGCGCGCTCGGCGGATAAGCCCTTGATTTTCTTTTTCTTGTCGAGGTCGAGAACCTTTATCATATTGTATAAAGGATGGAAAGCCTCGGCTTCGAGATTGAAGTTGTGCACGACGTCCAGAGGATACTTGTGCACCATCTTGTTTATTTTGAAAAGGTTTCTGAACGAACCGCCTACGCCTATCATCTGCGCGTCGGGGTCTATCTCGCCCAGCCAGTCTATCTCGTTGAGCTTTTCTAAGAAGAACTCCTCCATCTTCGCCGCCTGCTCTTCGGGCTTTAAGCTCTCGGACGAGAACATATCGGTAAGCGTTACCGCGCCGAACGGAATTGTGGCAAAGCGCAGCATATTTCTGCGGTTATAATATATTATTTTGGTACAGCCGCCGCCGATTTCGAGTATTACGCCCTTGGGTATATCCATGGTGTTTATAACGCCGCGGTAGACCAAAACCGCCTCTTCCTCGGCGGAAAGAACGCGAAGTTTTACCCCGCAGCTCGTCTGGATTTCGTCCAAAAACGAACGCTGGTTTTTAGCTCTGCGTACCGCCTCGGTGGCAACGCCTATTATGCGGGTTACGCCGCTGACGTCGCAAAGACGCTTGAACATACGCAGGGTCTTAATCGTTTCGGCAACGCGCTGGGGCTTCAAAAAGCCGTCGCGCTCCATATCCTGACCTAAACGCACGCTCTCTTTCAGCTCGTCGACCACCATAAAATACCCGTCCTCGAACAGGTTGACGATAACAAGCCTTGCCGAATTCGACCCAAGATCTATAATGCCTATCTTTTCCAAAATATATCGCTCCTTTCAAGCCGCTTATTTGCCGCCCGAACAACAGTAAAATTACGATTAAACGGTGCTTTTTTAAGCACTTTTCAGTGCGGAAAAATATTCTTTCCACTATGCGAAATTATAACACTCGAAGTCGGTTTTGTATATACGTTACGAAAAAGATTGTGCAAATTGCACAAAAAATAGAGCAAAAAAAGACGAAAATCGCCGCTTTGAAGGTTTATAAATCGGACATTCGCTTACGCATTATCGGACAGACGAAATCGGGAGCAATCTGTTTGACGGGAATAATGACGAAATCGCGGTTGGAATAGTCGGGGTGAGGTACGCAAAGCCCCTCCTCCACAATGACTTTATTGCCAAAAAAGACTATATCTATATCGAGAGTGCGGTCGCCCCAGCGCTTTGTGCGGACGCGCCCGAAGTCGCTCTCTATTTTATGGGTACTGTTTAAAAGCTCGCGCGGGGGTAAAAGACACTCCGCCCTGACCGCGCAGTTTAAAAACGTATTATTCGCCGCACCGCCGTAAGGTGCGGTTTCAATGTAGTCGGACACTTTCAAAACGGTTACTCCGCGCAGTTTATCAAGCTCCGCAATCGCGCCGTCGAGGGTTGCTTTTTTGTCGCCCTCGCTCGAACCGAGAGATAAAATTACCGTATTCCTCTCCACCCTTGCGGTGACGGAAATATCGTCGAAAGGCAGACCGACGGGCGCCTGGGGCTTGTGAACGGTCACATCCGCGGCGGTGAGCGGAAATTTTTCAACTAATAAAAACGCGGTTTTATAGGCGAGCGTTTCGATTAAATCAAACGTGTTACCCATGCAGAAATCCGTGACAGCTTGGCAGACTTCGGCGTAGTTTACCGTCTTTAAAACGTCGTCGCTTGCCGCGGCGGCGTACGTGTCGCAGTCCATATCTATATCGAAAACGAACGGCTGCGGATTTATTTTTTCCTCGGGCAGTACGCCGTGGCGCGCTTCAACTTTTAAACCCTTAACCGAAATTGCGCTCATATTCCTCCTTAATCGCCCGCACGTTCTCCGCGACGTCGTGCACGCGCACAAACAGCACTTTTTTACGAACCGCAAGGCGGGTGCTCTCTAACGTTGCGGGCAGTCTGTCCGCGGGATTTCCGCCGAACATAGACTTGCGACTTGCGCCGAGCAAAAGCGGATAGCCGAGCCCGGAAAGTCTGTCGTAGCCGTTTAAAAGCTGCCAATTCTGTTCTCTGTCCTTGGCGAAACCTATGCCGCCGTCGAGGCAGATTTTGTCCTTATCTATGCCCGCCGAAAGCGCGGTATTAACCGAATTTTTCAGAAACGAATTTATCTGCGCAAATATATCGCCTTGCAGTTTTTGCGGAGCGTTGTGCATTATGCAGACAGCCGCGCCAGCCTTGGCGACGACCTCCGCCATACCGTTGTCGCGGGTCAAGCCCCACACGTCGTTTATCATATCCGCGCCCAAATCGAGCGCGGCGCGGGCGCACTTGGAAAAGTAGGTATCGACCGAAACGGGAATACCGAACTCGCGCTTAATCGCGGCAAGCGGTTTTTCCAGACGCGCGATTTCCTCGTCTGCCGAAACCTCGGTATAGTTCGGTCTTGTGGACTGCGCGCCGAGGTCGAGTATTGCCGCACCGTCTTTTATCGCCCTCTCCGCACGGAACAGAACGTCGTCGCAATTCGCGCGGCTTTCGTGCCAGAAGCTGTCGGGCGTGAGGTTGATTATCGCTAACACATACGTGCGGTTTTTGAACGATTGCCCCCCTACTATCATTTGATTAACGCTAAAACTTCCAAAATTTTTTCCTTGGGGAAATCGCCCTTTACCTTGTAAGTTACCGTCTTACTGCCCGCCTTTTTTACGCCGCGGCAGGTCATACAGGTGTGTTCCGCCTCGCACCAAACCATAACGCCCTTGGGCGCGAGATACTCCATTATTGCCGAAGCAATCTGCTCGGTAAGTCTTTCCTGCAACTGCAATCTCTTTGCGAAAACCTCCACGCACCGCGCGAGCTTGGAAAGCCCCACCACCTTTTTATCGGGTATATATGCAATCGCCACGCGACCGAAAAAAGGCATTAAATGATGCTCGCAGGTAGACGAAAAAGATATGTCCTTTTCGATAACAATATCGCCGCCCTCGACGTCGAACGTCGTGGACAATATGTCCTTTGCGCTCATATTTTCGCCGCCTGTAAACTCGGCGAAAGCGTCGGCGACGCGGCGCGGGGTTTCCTTTAACCCCTCGCGTTCCGTGTCTTCGCCTATAGCTTCCAAAAGCATTTTTACGGCTTTCATTGCCTTTTCTCTATCCATAATTTTGCCTCCTTTAAAAGAGTGAACGAACCGCAGACGACCACGGTTTTCGTATGAGCTTTTTCCAGCGCTTCCGTTACGCTTTGCGCAGTCGAAACGTTGTCGAAATATTTTTTGCAATTATTTTCGATATCCGAAAGCGGCATTTTACGGGGACTTACGCACTCCACCGCAATTACCCTTTCGCATACCCCCGAAAGCGCCGCGAGGTTGCCGTCGATATCCTTGTCTTTAAGACACCCGAAAATCACGGTAATTTCCGAACGCGGAAGACTTACGAGCGTTTTTATTAAAGGTTCGAAAGCCGCGGGATTATGAGCGCCGTCCAATATATACCGTCTGCCGTCCGCATAAAAGCTTTCCACCCTGCCGCGCGGCTTTGCGTTTTTAATTCCCTCGAGTATAGCTTCTTCGGGCAAACCTAAAACTTTCGCGCCCACAATTGCCGTTTCCGCGTTGCTTTCCTGCAAATTCGCCGCCCGTTCGGCAAAGCGCACGCCAAGGTTTTCGAAGTATTTTCTTGCCTCTGTCGGTTGACGGCCGTTTACCACCACGGGGCAGTTTTTGATTATCCCCGCCTTCTGCACACAGATTTCTTCAATCGTGTTGCCGAGGTATTGCGTATGTTCAAGCGAAATGGAAGTTATTACGGCAAGCTCCTTTTTGTTTATGGCGTTGGTCGCGTCGTTAAGTCCGCCCATTCCGCACTCTATTACAGCCCACTCGCAACCCTCTTCCTTAAACGCTAAAAGCACTCCCGCGGTCTGGATTTCGAAGTCGGTTGCACCCAAGCCCTCGGCGGCTTTTAAGGCGCGTTCGAAATATTTTTCCGCAACCTCGGCGGAAAGCGGCTTTCCGTCAATCCTGAACTGGTCGTAAAAATCGTAGACGGCGGGCGAGGTGAACGTACCTACTTTTTTGCCCGCGGCAATTAGTATCCGCGTAAAATATTCCGCAGTCGAACCCTTGCCGTTCGTGCCCGCTATGTGAATGATTTTAAGCGCGTCGTCGGGGCTACCGAGATTATTCAACATACTCCGCGTAACCGCCGTGCCCGCCTTGATTACGGTATAATCCTTATGCTCCATAAGTCTTTACATTATAACATAATTCGACGCGCCTGTGCAAGAATATTGAAAATAAAATTGTACAAACTTATTTTATGGCTTTGATTTTTATCAGAACGGCGGTTATATTTTTTACGCTGCTTGTAATTATGCGGCTTATGGGCAAGAGCCAGATAGGCGAAATGCAGCCCTTCGAGCTTGTAATCACTCTTTTAATTGCCGAGCTCGCCTGCATACCCATGGCGGACAGCTCCATTCCCCT
Source organism: uncultured Clostridia bacterium (assembly GCA_947177975.1). Taxonomy (GTDB): domain Bacteria; phylum Bacillota; class Clostridia; order Christensenellales; family Borkfalkiaceae; genus Coproplasma. The sequence goes on from CAMWWH010000017.1 coordinate 8,181, forward strand.
TTTGTACGGAATAATAGCAATCGTATCCATATTCATTCTGCATCAGATTGTGTGGCTTCTGGATATGTGGTTCAAGCCGATGAAGACGGTAATCTGCGGCAAACCCTCGCTTGTCATTACAAAAGAGGGCATCGACAGCTATCAGTTGCGCAAGAATAATTTAGACGTTTCCGACCTTATAGAGAGTATGCGCGGCGCGGGGTATTTCAATCTCGACGACGTATACTACGGGCTCTACGAGGCAAACGGCAAGTTTTCGGCTCTGCCCAAAGAGGAGGTTACACCCACTCTTCCCATACTCCTTATCGACAACGGCAAGCCCGACGAAAAGAACGCAAAGGTTGCGGGAATAACGCTCGAAGACGTTAAAGGCTTCGCGGAAAAACAGAAGGTCAAAATTAAAAACGTGCTGGTTATGACGGTCGACGCCAACGGCAGAGTTTACTTTCAGCAAAAGGGCAAGCCGTACAAAATTCTTAAAATGCAGGTGAACGGGCAATGGTAAAATCTATAATTTATACTTTGGTCGCTATCGCCCTCTGCCTCGGCATCTTCTTGGGAACGCAGTATTATATCGGGCAACAGCTCGGGCAGTTCCACTCCGCCCTCGAAACGCTGTACGACAAAATCGAGGAAAAGACCGCCACCCGCGAGGACGCTTACGCAGTGCGCACTATGTGGGCGGACAAAAAGAGCAAGCTGCATATCTTTATTCCGCACAACGACATTTCATACGTCGATTACTGGCTGAGCGAGGCGTGCTCGCTCGTGTATACCGAAGAATACGATTTGGCGCTCGGTAAAATCGAGGTGCTTTTGGAAATTACTAAAAATCTGCCCGACGCTTATTCGGTTAAATTGGAAAATGTTTTCTAATTTGTTTGACATAAAACTTTGCCGTTGCTATAATCTTAACAACGGCAATGACTAAGACAGACGGGCTTATCATAAGCGTTTCCAGAGAGGATAATCCGAAAACGGCTGAAAGATTATCCATTCGCTTTAAGAACGTTATTCACTTACGAGCCGAACGTGTGAAATTTTCAAAGTAATGCGTTCCGTTATACCTTGCGTAAAAGGTCAATCGAGGCGGTGCTTTAAGACCGCGGAATCAGGTGGTACCGAGTTTATAACTCCCTGTGCTTTTGCACGGGGTTTTTATTTTTTTAAGGAGTTTGAAATGCAGGAAAAAATCAACGAGTTAAAGAAGAAAATCGCCGAAGCAATCAAGGACGTAAAATCGTCCGACTCACTCTTCCAGATTAAGATGAAGTTCTTGGGCAAGAGCGGCGAGGTTTCCGAGCTTATGAAGGGTATGCGCGACGTACCCAAGGAAAAGCGCCCCGAAATGGGTATGATTATCAACGCCCTGAAAGCGTGGGCGGAAGAACAGTTCGGCAACCTTGAAAAGACCGTCAAGGAAATGGAGCGCAAAATTCAGTACGCCGCCGAGACGATTGACGTCACGCTTCCCGGCAACACCGTCAAAAAGGGCGCGTACCACCCCAACACCTTGGTTAAGCGCGAGCTTATATCCATATTCGCGGGTATGGGCTTCACCGTGTTCGAGGGTCCCGAAATCGAGACCGATTACTACAACTTCACGGCTTTGAATACTCCCGCAGACCACCCCGCAAGGGATATGCAGGACACCTTCTATATAACCGAGGAAATGCTTCTTCGCACTCAGACGAGCGCGGGGCAGATTCGCGTTATGGAAAAGCAGAAGCCGCCTATCAAAATTCTGTCGCCCGGCAAAGTCTACCGCAGCGACGACGACGCGACCCACTCCCCTATGTTCTCGCAGATGGAAGGGCTTGTCGTCGACAAGGGAATTACCCTTTGCGACCTCAAAGGTATGCTCGACGAGTTCGCACGTAAAATTTTCGGCGACGGAGTTAAAACGCGCCTCCGCCCCTCCTACTTCCCTTTCACCGAGCCTTCCGTCGAAGTGGACGTAAGCTGTTTCGAGTGCGGCGGCAAGGGTTGCCGTCTTTGCAAGGGCACGGGCTGGATTGAGGTTTTAGGCGCGGGTATGGTCAACCGTCACGTACTCGAGGGTTGCGGCATTGACCCCGACGAATATTCGGGCTTTGCTTTCGGTATGGGTATCGAGCGCATTGCAATGCTTAAATACGGCATCAACAATATGAAGCTTTTATTCGAAGGCGACACGAGATTTTTAAGACAGTTCAAGGGTTGAGGTGAAAAGAGATGTTACTTCCTTTATCATGGTTAAAAGATTACGTAGACGTTGACGTTACTCCGCAGGAGTTACAGACCAAGCTGTTCGGCTGCGGGTTCGAGGTCGAGGAGCTTATAGAAATAGGCAAGGATATTACGGGCGTTGTAGTCGGAGAGGTCATCGAGTGCGAAGCAATTGCGGGCACGCACCTGCACGTGTGCAAGGTAGACTGCGGCGAGCACGGCGTAAAGCAGATTTGCTGCGGCGCGGACAACGTTGCAAAAGGCATTAAAGCCCCCGTCGCTCTGGTAGGCGCGACCGTTTACGCAACCGCGAAAGACCACGTCACAATCGAGGGCGTGATGACTATTAAGAAGGGCAAACTGCGCGGCATAGAGTCCGAGGGTATGCTCTGCTCGGGCGTGGAAATCGGCGTAAACGGCGATATGTTCGACGGCGGCGATTACTGCGGCTTACTGCTCCTGCCCGCCTCGTTCGAGAACGGCGCGGACGTAAAACCCCTCTTGGGTTTGGACGACTATATATTCGATATCGGCGTTACCGCCAACCGTCCCGATTGCCAGAGCGTTGTGGGAATGGCGCGCGAGGTTGCCGCAGTTTTGGGTAAGAAATTCAAAGAGCCCGACTGCAAATATTCGGCGAAAGTCAAGGGCGAAAAGGTGACCGTAAACGTCGTTGCCCCCGACATATGCCCCAGATACATTGCTCACTACGTTAAAGACGTGCACCCCGCACCCTCCCCTTTATGGATGAGAAAGAGGCTTGCTCTGTGCGGATTGCGCTCGATTAACAATCTTGTCGATATTACTAACTTTATACTGCTCGAAATGGGTCAGCCCATGCACGCTTTCGACTGCGCTAAATTGGAAGGTCGCGAAATAGTCGTGCGCCGCGCAAACCCCGGCGAAGAAATCATTACGCTCGACGGAAAGAGTTTCAAGCTCACGACCGACAACCTCGTTATCTGCGACGGCAACAAGCCGTGTGCTTTGGCGGGCGTTATGGGCGGCGAAAATTCGGAAATCACCGACGACACGCGCGAGCTCTTATTCGAGAGCGCCAAGTTTGCCCGCGACAGTATAAGAAAGACGTCGCGCGCTTTGGGTCAGCACTCCGACAGTTCGGCGCTGTTCGAAAAAGGCGTAAACGAGTACACCACCGAAAAGGCAATGGCGAGGGCTTTGCACCTTATTGAAGAACTCGGTTGCGGCACCGTGACCGACGTGCACGTCGACGTCAAGACCGAGTACTCGCACGACGGCAAAAAGGAAATGACGGTAAGTCTTGCGAAGATTAACGCGCTTCTTGGCATTGAAATCCCCGAGAAAAACGCGGTTAAGATTTTAAAAGCTTTAAACTTCAAAGTCGAGCCAAGCGGCGACGAACTCAAACTGACCGTACCCCCCTACCGCGAGGACATAGACGGCTATGCGGACATTGCCGAGGAGCTTATCCGCGAGTACGGCTACGAGCACGTTACGGGCACGTTTATGCCGTCGGCGCTCATAACCAACGGCGGATACAACGACGAGCAGAAAGCCGAAAACGCTTTGAAAGACACGCTCGTTGCAATGGGACTTTACGAGATTTCCACCTACTCCTTCTATTCGGAAAAAGATTTGGATATGCTCCACTTCCCCGCCGATGCGCCCGAACGCAACTTCATAAAGATTAAAAACCCTATCGGCGAGGATCTGTCGGTTATGCGCACGACGCTTGCGCCGTCTATGGTCAACGTTATCGTCCGCAACCTGCGCCGCGGCAATACCGAGGGAAAGCTTTTCGAGCTTGCAAAAATTTTCGTTCCCGAGAACCTGCCCCTCACCGAGTTACCCGAAGAGCGTGAAACGCTGTGCATTGGCACGTTCGGCGGCGGCACGTTCTACGATATCAAGGGTATCTTGGAGGATATCGCCGACAGCCTTAATATCAAGTTCGAATACGCGCCGTCCACGCGCCCCTACCTGCATCCGGGCGTGTGCGCCGAGGTAACCTGCGACGGCACGGTGATAGGCTACGTGGGAAGGCTCGACCCCAAGATTTGCGAAGAGCTTGCTATGGAGAAAAAGGCGTTTATCGCGGAAATCGACTACGCGACTTTGAAAACGCTTGCAAAGCCGTTCAAGTACGTACCCCTTTCAAAGCACCCCGAAGTGTTACGCGACCTTGCTTTGGTTGTTGATATGGACGTTACGTGCGCCGAGGTTGAAAAGTGCATTTACTCCGCGTGCAAGTTCGTAACCGACGTTAAGCTTTTCGATATATACATCGGCAAGCAGGTCGGCGAGGGCAAAAAGAGTATGGCTTTCACCGTCACCTTCACTCCCAAGGACGAAGCGTTCACTCCCGAAAAAGTCGACGGTTTAGTCAAAAAGATTTTGGGTAATTTAAAACACAAATTAAATGTTGATTTAAGATAATACAAAGCCCCGCGCGTTTTCAAACGCGCGGGGCTTTTTTGCTTTCTCCACATTTCAAAGAGCCGTTTCCACATTTTGTTTGTTGATTTTTGCTCTGCAATTCTGTAAAATGATATATATCATAATTTTTGGAGAGTATTATGGAAAAACCTGCCGTGGGCGAATTTTTGGCTGCCTTGCGCAAAGAGGGCGGCTATACGCAACAGGACGTCGCCGACAAACTCAATATTTCCGACAGAACACTTTCGAGCTGGGAGACGGGCAGAACCGAGCCCGACCTCTCCTCGCTTGCCGCTCTTGCCGATTTCTACGGCTTGACCGTCGACGAAATCCTGCGCGGCGAACGCAACGCAGAACTGCACCCGTCGTCTTCCGAGCAACCCGACGAAAGCGAAGACCCGCTCGAAATGTTTTCCCGCAAGCGCAATATCTGCGTTGCCGTGGGTCTTATCTCCGCTCTCATATTTATTATCGGCAGTTTAACTTTTCTTTTAACCGAAGCGCCTTTATGGCTTGACCTCTTGTTTATTCTTGCGGGCGCGACAGGCAATATTGCAAGTCTTGTCTTGCTTTTCCGTTTCGAGAGCCGAACACTCGGCGACGACGCGGAAAACGAGCTTCAACTAAATCTTAAACACTCCGCCTCTTTTGCGCTTATTTTTAATTCACTGGCGTATATATGCGGGGCAATCGTGCTTTTTATATGCTATTATACTACCGATACGACCTATTTTCCCGACAATATAACCGACGTTTTGGTATGGCTTAACTTATACTATGCATACGACGGTATCTTTGCCGTATTCATTTTGGTATGTACAATCGTAGGGCTGATTTTATTAACGGCGGGAACGCTTAAAATAAATATTTCGGCAAAATATCTGGGCAGTGCGCGGCAGAAATCGGCGGCAAAATACAACGTTAAGCTGTTCAATAAACTGTGCTTATTCGGTGCAATTCCCGTCGTTTTGAGCTGTATCTTCTTTGGTATTTTCAGCATTGTAAAATTTTCGACAATAGATGAGGTTTACTTTACCGCAAACGGCGTGGACGAACTACGTAAAAATTTTCAGACCCTGACCTTTGAAGTTGACAATAGATACAGTGAAGACGGAACGGTAATTGCAACGATACCCGCGGGCGAATACTACTTAAATTTTGAAAAAGAAGAATACGATTACGTATTATGTATGTGGCGAGGTCATGCAACGAAATTTTACGACCTCGGCAACGGATTTTACTGCGTACCTTCTAGCAGCGACAGTGTAAGTTTATTTTACGTAAAAGACGGCGCAGTTTTGGAGGACGAAGACTTTCCGCGCGACTACCGCGACTTCTTTGTATCCGTAGATTGGGGCTACATGGTATATTTCACATCGCCCGACGGCGAACAGCTCACAACTTATGCATTAGCATACTCTTACTCTTACAGCACGTATCTTACATGGTCACAAGGTTACGGGGATCTCTATTATTCAGCCGCCGAACAAGTGCTGACGCGCAGCGGCAGCGTTTACACCTATCAGCGTATAGTTTACTACGATTACTCGCCGCTTGCGGGACTTATACTCGGCGTAGTTTCCGCCGCTACCGTTTTAACCTGCACGGCGGTACACCTTGTAAAGCGTAAAAAAATCAAATAAATTTATTTCTTCGGAACAAGCGCTCCCCCCTCCCCCGCAAGCGAGGCTTGCAGATAGGTGTCGGGAATTTTGCCCGCAATTACACTTTCACATATGAGCACCTCTATGGTTGAGGCTAAAGCGGAAGTTTTGTCGGGCAGAATAATCGAAATGGACGAAACTATTTCGAGGTACAGCGAGTGCTTGGTCTGGTTTATCCCCGCGTCCGTGAACTTGGAGACGAAGCGGCACTCCACGTTGGATATGGGGATAATCTTTATATTTATCTTGTGCCCGAAGCCCGCGAGCGTCTCGATTCCCGTCAGCGCGCCTATCGGCACCTGTATGCCCGCTTCGCTCATTCTTGTTAAGTTTTCCTGCGAGAGATACGCCGTATCCCTCGCTATTTTATTTATCTTTAAACTGTCGGTCGTTATCGTCGAAACGTCGCCAGCCTCGTCGTAGGTTATGTGTATTAAGTCCTCGTACCTTAAACTGTCATTCAGCGTATAATAAATAGCGTCGTTTACCGCGACCGTGGTTATCGAGCGTATCGTCGCCTCGCTTATACTTATAAGAATTTTCGTGATATTGCGCTGGAAAAAGGTCAAAAGCGCAATTAACAGCAATGAAATTATCGCGAGGATTATTTTAAATCTTTTATGCTTGCGCCGCCGTTTCATACCATAATAATGTATGTAAACGGCGGCGCGATAATGCCGCAATTAAGTTGCAATTACTCGGACTAAATGGTATAATTTAACTATGACGGTATTTGTGATTGCAATGGAAAGCGAGGCTGAACCCCTTTTATACGTTATGAGCGAAAAGAGCGAACGCTCGGCGCACGGACGTCGGGTAATCCTCGGCAAGATAGACGGGCACGACGTAGGCGTCGTAGTCTGCGGCGTGGGCAAGGTCAACGCGGCGGCGGGAACGCAGTACGCAATAGACTGCCTTAACGCTGACAAAATCGTAAACATAGGCGTTGCGGGCGGACTCAACAAAAGCACGGAGGTCGGAAAAATTTATTCGGTTTCGCAAGCCGTGCAGTACGATTTCGACCTTGTTCAGCTTAACAAGACCCCTATCGGCACGCTGAACGAGTACAAAGAGCCGTATTTAAAGCTTGCCGTCTGCCCCGACTATCCCGAAAGACGACTGGCAACGGGCGACAGGTTCAACGATTCCAAGCGCGACTTTAATCTTTTAACCGACGTTCTCAACGCGGATATCCGCGATATGGAATGCGGCGCGATTGCTCACGTCTGCCAACACGCGGGCGTACCCTGCTACTCTTTCAAGGCGATTTCGGACGTGGCGGGCTCGGGCAGTACAACGCGACAATTTGTTTTAAATCTTGCGCTGTGTGCAAAAAATCTCGGCGAAAACATAAAGGCGATTTTTAAGGCGGTCGACAATGGATAAAATACCTTCCTTTTCGAAAAACCACGACACACTTTCCGTCGGCTTACATAAGAGTATGGAAATGCACGGCGTTACGACTTGGGATTTGCGCTTCAAAAAGCCCAACGCAGGCGACTACGTTTCGCCCAAGGCGCTGCACACCGTCGAGCACCTTCTCGCAACCGTTCTGAGGAACTCTTCCGAAAAGGACAACGTAATCTACTTCGGACCTATGGGTTGCCGCACGGGGTTCTACCTTTTAACCGTCAACCTTGACCGCACCGAGGTTTTAAAGCTTTTAAAGGAAAGCTGTGCGGTTGCGCTCGAATTAAACGAAATCCCCGGCAATAAGCGCGAGGAATGTGGCAACTATTTGGAACACGACCTTGAAGACGCAAAGCGCGAAATTGCGGCTTATTCGGAAATACTGAGGAAAATTATATGATTAAGCTTGGCGGCGGCTGGGACGAACTGCTCGCTCCCCTATTTGCCGACGAACGTTACAAGAAAATACGCGAGTTTTTAAAGGCGGAATATTCCACTCACGTGGTCTACCCCGATATGTACGATTTGTACAACTGTTTCCGCTTTACCCCCATTGACAATTTAAAGGCGGTGATTTTGGGGCAAGACCCCTACCACGAGCCCAATCAGGCGCACGGGCTGTGCTTTTCGGTGCGCAAGGGCGTACCTCTGCCGCCGTCACTTCAAAACATTTACAAGGAAATAGAGAGCGATTTGGGCATTAAAGAGCCGCAGTGCGGCGATTTGACCAAGTGGGCGCAAGAGGGCGTTCTGCTATTAAACACTACCCTGACCGTGCGCGAGCATATGGCGAACAGTCACTCCAAGTGCGGCTGGGCGTGGTTTACCGACAGCGTTATTAAGCTCATATCCGACACTTGCGAAAACGTCGTATTCATTCTTTGGGGCGGCAACGCGCGCAGTAAAGCGCCGCTCATCGACACGCGCAAGCACCTCATTTTGCAGTGCGCACACCCCTCGCCGCTATCCGCATACAACGGATTTTTCGGCTGTAAATTCTTTTCGAAAACAAACGATTATCTTACCTCTCACGGCAAAGCGCCGATTGACTGGAATTTGAATTAGGAGAAAAAATATGAAATACATAGTAGTTTTAGGCGACGGTATGGCTGACTGGAAAATCGACAGTCTGGGCGGAAAGACCTGCCTCGAAGAAGCCGATACGCCCACTTTAAATAAACTTGCACCCCGCTCCGAGGTCGGTCTTTGCAAGACCGTGCCCGACGGTATGAAGCCGGGAAGCGACGTTGCGAATATGTCCGTTTTAGGCTTTAATCCCAAGGACTATTACACGGGGCGCTCACCCCTCGAAGCCGTTTCGATGGGCATCGAACTTTGCGATACAGACGTGACCTTGCGTTGCAATCTCGTAACTCTTTCGGAAGAGGAAAATTACGCCGACAGCACGATGGTCGATTACTCGGCGGGCGAGATTACCACCGAGGAAGCCGCGGAGCTTATCGCCTATCTGAAAAAGCACCTCGACAACGAAAAGTTTACTCTTTATCCCGGTATATCCTACCGCCACTGCCTTGTAGTCAAGGACGGCGTTACTGGGCACGAGTTAACTCCCCCGCACGATATTTCCGACCGCAAAATTACCGACTATCTGCCCAAGGGCGAGCTTGGCAACGTGTACCTCGAAATGATGAAAAGGAGCGCGGAGCTGCTTAAAAACCACCCCGTAAACATAAAGCGCATTGCCGAGGGCAAGTACCCCGCCAACTCAATTTGGCTGTGGGGCGAGGGCACTAAGCCCGCGTTGAGCCCCTTCGAAAAGGAGCGCGGACTTAAAGGCGGCATCATTTCGGCGGTTGACCTTGTAAAGGGCATAGGTATGCTTGCGGGAATGAAGATAATAGACGTCGAGGGTACGACGGGCAACTACGACACTAACTTCAAGGGCAAGGCCGAGGCGGCGGCGCGTGCGCTTATCGGCGGGCTGGACTTTGTGTACATTCATATGGAAGCGCCCGACGAGTGCGGACACCACGGCGATTTCGTACATAAGATTTATTCGATAGAGCAAATCGACAAAATCGTTATCCCCACGCTGATGGATAAATTGCAGGCGTACGGCGAGAGCTTTACTATGCTTGTAACTCCCGACCACCCCACCCCCTGCGCGTGCAAGACGCACGTTTCCGAACCCGTGCCCTACCTCATCTATTTGAGCAAGAAAAACCTTGGCAACGGCGCGGCGCGCTACACCGAGGACGAGGCGGCAAAGACCAAGCAATACGTCGCCGACGGGCATAAGCTTATCGAACGCTTACTTTCCGTTAAATAGTAAAAAGCCCCCGCAATACGCCTTCGTTAAGGCATATTGCGGGGGTAATTGCATTTTTCAGGTTTACTCCGCAAGCGATTTCTTCTGCTTTTTGAACTGGTCGCAGGTCTGGTCAATCATCTGCTTTTGCGCGGGTGCGGGCTGAACGTAGCCGCGTGTGGTCATCTGGTTCCAGATAAGATACTGGTTCTCCGCAACCGAATTGAGGTGCGTGGAAAAGCCCTTTCTTATGCTCTTGGTGCTGCCCTCAAACAGCGCGGTCGTGTAAAACGACATAAGCTGTTTTTCACTTTCGAGTAAGTCTAAAAGTGCGTCCTTTTCGTTTAACTGCGTATTGCTCTTCGACGATTTCATTGTCTTTAACCTCCTATTATTGCAAGCAACTGGTTGTATCTCTTCTCGTGCTCGTCGGCGATGCGCGACATAACGCTTGCCAAATCCACGTCGGTCAGAGAGCGCGAATACGCCCTCGCCTTTTTGCAAATCAGCCCTTCGTAAGTGAGGGCGTCGGTTATCATAGTAAGTTCTTTTGACGTAAGCTGTGTCATAAAAAATACCTCCGCTCTGGTTATTGCCATACAGCGGAGGTTTATTCTTAAATTTGAAAATTTATTTATCGTCGGGCAGTCCGCCGAAGATATTCACTTCGTTCGCGCTGTGCGCTTTTATAGCCTGATAGTACTCGTCGTTCGAAAAATCGCGCTCTTTATCGTAGCTGCCGCCAAGACTTTCGATTGCGTATTTCAGTTCCTGATACTCGATAAAGGTTATCCCATCTTCGTCGATTTTGTCGAGAAGCACGGGCAGCGCGCGCTCGTCGCCGTACGCGGCAAGATAGCTCGCCCGCATAGGCAGATTGTCGTCTGCAAGCTTGAATTCCTTGATTAAAATTTCGTAAATTTCGTCCGATTTCAATACGCAGCGGGAAAGAATTTCGAGCATATATTCCCGCTCGATTCCCGCGTTGTAGTTTTCGAGCGCCTTGTCCTTAACCTCGTCCGCATACTCCTTGATATAGTCGACGCACGTGTTTTTGACGTCCTCGCTCGCGCTCTCGGTTAAAAGGCGCATATACTCCGAAAGCGCCGCCTTGCTTGCGCCTAAAAGGTTTAAAGCGTACGCAATCTCGTCGTCCGTGCCCGACAACAGGGGGATTAAAAGCTCGTCCGCACCCCTGCTTTCGATTGCGTTGCACAAAAACTCGCTGACCGCAACGTCCTGCTTTAAGTGGGCGCGCAAGGTGGCAACCAAAGTTTTGTCGTCCATTTCGGCGTAGTACTCGTTGGGCGACTTGCCGAGCGACTTTATGACCGTGTCGCCGAAGCGCGCGTACATTGCGGGGATAATGTCCTCCCACTCTCTTTCCGTGTGCTTGTCTGCGTTTTTGCGCACGAACTCGGACAACTTTTCATCGAACATTCCGTCAAAATCGTATAACTTCATACGTTAAATCCCCAAAATTTCATTTACTTTCTGTATGTTTGCGCCGAAGAACGAACAAATCTGTTCCTCTGAAAGTCCGCTTTCCCGTATCTCGGAAAACTTTAAAATCGCCGCGGCGAGCGCCGCTTCCGAACGGCATATATCCAGCCTGCCCTCGCTTTCGAGCTCAGTATACAGCTTTTCCGCGGCGGCTGCCAACATAAACGGGTACTCCTTTTCAAGCATTGCAAACCGCGAAAACGCAAGTCCGTAGGCGCGCAAAAAGATTTTTTTCTTGTTCCTGCCAAGCGTTAAAGGCACGAGCGTGACCCGCTTGTACAGATTGCACACGACAATTCCGTACTCGCCGCCTCTGTTCTGCTGAACGAGTGTGCTCAACACCTCGAGCTTTATTCCGTCCTGCAAAAACGCGTCTAAAAGAATGTCGCGCACGGTGTCGTCCAACCCGCCCTTGACTGCGCTCATTGCGCCCAATAGCTTTAATTCGTACGACGCATTGCCGTCGCCCTCGTCGAAGCACCAGTGAATTGCGCCCGCAACGTCCGTTTCCTCGCACAGCTTGCCCGCGTCCGCGTCGGAAAGACGGTTGAACGCCGACAAAAAGCTGATATTCGCCTCGCACTCGGCTTTGGGCAAGCGGTAAAAATATTCTAAATAGCGGCGGTTTTCTTCGGACTTTTTGCTCTCGGAAAGCACCTCGTAGTGCCAGTAGTCCGCCGTGACCGCATTCGGATAAATCGTCAGAAGCGTATCGAATATTTCGAGGCTCATTTCCGCCTTGCCCGAATTGTACGCCGATACCGCCTTGAAAAAGAGGAGCGAGCAGTCGTAAATAAACCTTTCGTCCAAGCGGCAAAAAATCGAATAAGCCTGCTCGTGCAGACCGTTTTCACAGCAGACCGTGGCTATCTTGTACAGCTCCTCGCCGTCGTCGGGATTGATTTTCAAGAGCCTGTACGCAAGCTCTCTCGCCTCCTCGGTCTTGTGCTGCTGGCTCTTGACCGCCGCCAAAGTCGTCAGCGCCTGAATATTCTCGGGCTCGCGCCGAAGTATAGCAAGGCACTCCTCTTCCGCCTGCTCGTTTCTGTCGCTTATAACGTCGCACATAGCAATGTAGTTGCGCGCGGCGATATACTTATCGTTTTGTTCGTCGACCTTGGAAAACTCCTCGACGGCGCTGTCGAACTCGTTTTTGCGCATAAATTCCAAGCCCTTTTCAAGCTCTTCCGAGTAGTCGACAAGGCGGGGCGGATAGGCAAATCTTAAGGGCGGCTTTTCGGTCTTTAAAAAAGCCTCGATAATTTCCTGACGGTTTTCTGCGGTAAGTCCGCTGTCCGTTTCCATTAACAGTTTGTTGTAATAGAAGGCGGCAAAGCTGTCCATGCCCATATTCATAAAGCTGACGGCTATGCCCTCGTAAGCCTCGGCAAAATCCGCCGCGTCGCCCGCGTAATCGATGTATTTGAACCAGCCGTTGACGCACTTTTCATACAGTCCCATATCGTCAAAAGCTTCGGCGTACAGCATAAACGAGTCCTCGTCGTTGCCGTTGAGAACCGCGTTTTTGTTGAGCATTTTCAGCGCCGAGATATAGTCGTGCTCTTCGACGCAGTCTGCCGCTATCGATATGAGCCTGTCGGCACTTAAATCTATCCTGTCCGTCTTGTTCATTAAGTTAAAATATTTCCTCTATACGCTTTTTATCGTATGTATAATCCTTGTTGCAATAGTGGCAATGCACCTTCACTTCGCCAAGCTCGTCGCAGATATTTAAAAGCTCGGCTTTGCCCACCGACGCGAGCACGCCGCGGATTTTTTCTTCCGAACAGTTGCACCTGTACCGCGGCAACTTTTCAAATACTCCGCCGCCGATATAGTGCGCGAAAAAGCCGTCCATAGCCTCCTGCGCGTCGAAGTTTACTACGTTGAACTCTTCCGCAAACCGCTCTAAAAGCACGGTCGCAACGCCCGTCTGCTCATCGTCGGCGTCTGGCAGAAGCTGCATTATTACGCCACCCGAACCGACGCACATATTTCCGGCAAACTCAGCGGAAAGCATAACCGCGGTGGGTATCTGCTCGCTTTGCTGAAAGTAGGTTGCAAGAATATCCGACACGTCGTCGGAGGTTATTTCTATCGTGCCGACGAACGGCTTAAAGCCCTCGTCCTCTCTTACCACGGTGAGCGTACCGCCCACAAGCGTACTTTCACAGCTGCCGTCGACGTAGCCGCGCACGTTCAGCGCACTGTCTGCGGAAACGGATACCGCTCCGTCTCCGTCCTTTGCCTTGACCGTCAGCGAAATACAGCCGTTATCCGATTTAAGCCCCGACGCAAGATACGCTCCGCAGGTTAAAAGTCCGCCTAAAATTTCCGCCGCCGTACGGGAAGGATTATGGATTTTTAAAGCCTCGTTTACAAGCTCTGTCGTCTCCAAGGCGAACAGAGATACCTGTCCTTTACATATTAAAGTTCTTAAAATTTTATCCATACTTTACCTCTTGAACGCGGCGAACTGTATGCGTTCTTCTTTGCCGCCGCCCAAATGCCCCTCGCACTCTACGCGGGCAAAACCCGCTTCTTTCAGCGCGGAAATTATTTCCTCTTCCGTGTAGGCGTACTGTATATGCGTTTCGTCATAGCGAGTATACAGAGCGTTTTCGCCGCGGATAAAAAAGGTCAAATCCATCTGCACGCCGTCCTCGGTCTGCTTGTTGAACCAAAGATAGCTGATATCGTCCCTGTCCTCGCCGAACAGATTTTCGCCCAAAATATTCCTTATTTTATTCTCGCTGGAAATATCGAAAAAGAACGCGCCGTTCGCGTTGGTTGCGGCATATATGCGGGCGAACGCAGTTTTAAGCTTGTTTTTGGGCACGTAATTTACGCAGTCGTTGACCGCAGTACAGAAATCCACTTTTCCGCACACTTTCAGTTTGGTTATATCGCCGAGTAAAAATTCACAACGCACGCCCTCTTTTGCGGCAAGCTGTTTCGCACGCGAGAGCATACTCTCGGAAATATCCACTCCGTCGACCTTATAACCAGCCTTGTTTAACGCGCGCGTGAAATATCCGTTGCCGCAACCTATGTCCAGACCGTTACGGAAATCACCCGCACATTTTATTTTATTTAACAAATACTGCGACCATGTTAAATAGTCGCAGTCTGCGTTTAAATATTCGAATATGCCGCCCAAAGCGGTGTAGCTTTCATTCATAAATTATTATTTGGAAAGAAGATTGTTTTGATTGAACTTTTTCTTTTTGCCTTTCTTGTCGGTTGTGGAGAGCGCCTTTTCACGCTCGGCAAAAAGTCTTTCGTACTCGACGTAGCGCGTGTCGCCCTTGTGCTCCTCGATATAGCCGTCGACTTCGCTCTTTATCTTCTGTCTGTCGTCCGACACACGTCTTATGTCCGCTCTGCCGTAAGCCACTCCCACTTCCTTTACTTCCGTACCGCCGTCGATGGGGCGCATAGGTCTGCCGACCAGCTCGCTTCTGCCCGCGGCGAGAAGTTCGCGCGCGATTGCCTTTTCGTCCTCTTCCTTTTCGGCGGCAAGCTGTTTGGGCGTAAGCGTCGCTTTGCGCGCCGCTTCCTCCGACTTGACCGCAGGAGTTATGAACGTATCGAACACGGACTGCGTGAAGGCGAGCCAGCTCAAAAGAATAAAGGAAAGTCCGAAGAAAATAAACAGCGCGTAACCGATTATCTTGAACAGCCAGAGGGTTTCTCCGAGTAACAGGAACCAAACGGGAATAAGCGCAAAGCCGAGCATAAATACCGTTTGGATAATCGTTCCGAACAACAGCACGAAAGAGTTTTTTATAAGATACTTGAACTTAACCTTATAGCTTACTCCCACGGCAAGCACCCACGAGCAAACGACTCCGACGATTACCGCTGCTATAATGATAAATACCTTTGCTGTAATCGGTCCGCCCTTGGACACTCCGTTTGCAATCGCCAAAGCCGACCAGTCGGAAATGACGAGAGATGCGTAAACGAACAGAATAAAGATTTCAACGGGCAAGAGTACGTTGAAATAGCACACCTTTACGCCGTGGAAATATCCTTTAAGCGAAAACTGTCCGTGCGTATTGATGAGCTTTTTTATCGAGTAGCACGCGCCGGCAAGACCGACCGAGGCGATAAAACCCGCAACAATCAGCAGCGAGTAGAAACGCACGCCCCAGATGAAATATACGCTCTCCTGCACGCCCTGCATACTCGGAGTGAGCGGATAGGTAAACAGCGGGTTGGACGAGAACGGATAGGTAGCGCCCATCTGCGTAATTACGTAGTCCTTAAAAAATATAACCGCTATACCCGGCACGAAAAACAGCAGGGTCAAAACGTTTATTATTACGAATTTAACGAAGTTGGATTTAAACAAATCCCACGTATCTGCCCAACGCCCTTTGGGTACGTGCGTACGTACGTAGTCGTCGGCAAGCTCGTGCCCTTCAAGCGATGCAACTTTTGATTCAGCCATTAAAATGCAACCTCTGCGCCCGCCGCTTTAATATTCCGCGGACGCACGTTTTTCGTTTATTATACAGCATATATAAAATTATTTCAAACGTTTTGCTTTACAGATTGAAAAAATAGATAAAATTCTTTGACTTTTAATTATCGCTGTGCTAATATCTTAATGCAAAATAGAGGAGCGGCAGAGCATCAGTACCCGCAAGTTGAAACCTTATGGCGGTTTTTTAAAAGCTTACGGTTAAAGGGCATCGCCGCCGAAGTCGGAGTTTACGCCATACCTTTCGGCTGGGCGCACGGGATAATACCCTTGCGACTGACACTAAACGTGTTGCGCTATTTGCATGCAGAAGTAAAAACTTGCAGGCGGCGCGAAATTTTTCGCGCCGCCTTTAACTTAAAATATTTTATCGGAGTATACTGATATGAAAAAGGACAAAGTCGGAATTATAGGCGCTACCGGTATGGTAGGTCAGCGCTTTTTGACCC